>CAZOSH010000055.1:0-7570 GCA_964582395.1 uncultured Oscillospiraceae bacterium
AAATGAAACAACACCACAACTGCCGTTGGGAAGGTATTTCTGTGCGCGCTCGTAATACTTATCTCCTTCAAGGCCGCTATAGCGTACCCAGGCTACAGAAGGATGAGCTTTGAGGAACTGTGCAATTGCTAGCGCGTTTTCACTGTGGCGCTGCATACGGACATGGAGACTTTCCAAACCGAGATTGAGTAAGAATGCACTTTGGGGCGCTGCAGTTGAACCAAAGTCACGCATAAGCTGAGCAGTAGCCTTGGTTATATACGCTCCTTTGCCGAAATGCTCAGTATATGTAATTCCATGATAGCTATCATCGGGAGTGCACAGACCGGGGAACTTTTCTGCGTTTGCAGTCCAATCAAAGTTGCCGCTGTCGACAATGGCACCGCCGACCGCGCTTCCGTGACCATCCATATATTTTGTGGTAGAGTGTGTGACTATATCACAACCGAACTCAAAAGGTCGGCAGAGAATAGGTGTTGCAAATGTGTTATCGATTATAAGGGGAACACCATGAGCGTGAGCAGCCTTGGCAAACATTTCAATGTCCAGGACTGTAAGTGCAGGGTTTGCAATCGTTTCGCCGAATACAGCCTTTGTATTGGGTCGGAAAGCGGCATTCAACTCTTCTTCGGTGCAATCGGGGGAAACAAAGGTGAAATCAATGCCCATTTTCTTCATGGTAACAGCAAAGAGATTGTATGTGCCTCCGTAAATGCTGCTGCTTGATACAACATGATCTCCGCAGTTAGCAATATTAAAGATTGCATAGAAGTTTGCAGCCTGTCCGGAAGATGTTAGCATTGCGGCGACACCGCCTTCAAGTTCACAGATCTTGTTTGCAACATAGTCGCAGGTAGGATTCTGTAGACGGCTGTAGAAGTAGCCGCTTGCTTCAAGATCAAAGAGCTTGCCCATATCTTCGCTGGTGCTATACTTAAATGTAGTGGACTGTATAATGGGAACCTGCCTAGGTTCACCGTTGCCGGGTTGATAACCGCCTTGTACGCAGGTTGTTTCAATACGCTTACTCATAGTCATACCTTCTTTTATATTAGTCTATTATTTGCTCGTGTGTACATTTGTAATTTTAGCAAGCAAGCTTGTCTTTGTCAATAAAAATGAACACTATAAAAGTAAAAATGAACTTGCAAAACAGCGTATGAAACTATATAATAGATATGATAAAATGCGGGAGGATTCTAAGATGCAGTATAAAACAGATATTGAAATAGCTCAAAGCGCACAAATACGCCCTATTCAGGAAATTGCCGCAAAGCTTGGTCTTTCTGAAAATGATTATGAATGCTACGGAAAATACAAGGCAAAGATAGAGCCTTCTGTTTTAACTAAGAACAATAAAAAGAGCAAACTTATCCTTGTTACTGCAATTAATCCTACACCCGCGGGAGAAGGAAAGACTACCACTAGCGTGGGACTTGCTGACGGATTGAGCAGGATCGGCAAAAAAACGGTCCTTGCATTGCGTGAACCTTCCCTTGGTCCTGTTTTTGGAGTAAAAGGCGGTGCAGCTGGTGGCGGATACGCTCAGGTTGTACCTATGGAGGATATAAACTTGCACTTTACAGGAGACCTTCACGCTATAACTGCAGCGAACAATCTGCTTTCTGCTATGATTGATAACCATATCCATCAGGGAAATAAACTTGGTATTGATCCAAAACGTATTACCTGGCGTAGATGTATGGATATGAATGAGCGTGCACTCAGAAGCATTCTTTGCGGTATGGGCAGTACAGCTAACGGAACTATACGCTCAGACGGCTTTGATATAACAGCGGCTTCTGAGGTTATGGCAATTATGTGCTTGGCATCAGGAATAGATGACCTTAAGAATCGTTTCGGAAGAATTATTATAGGTTATACATATGACAAGAAGCCCGTAACAGCGTCTCAGATTGGTGCCGAAGGAGCAATGGCGGCTCTATGTAAAGAGGCTTTGAAGCCTAACTTAGTTCAGACGCTTGAGGGAACTCCCGCCATAATTCATTGCGGTCCTTTTGCTAATATAGCCCACGGATGCAATTCTGTAATGGCAACAAGAATTGCTATGGCAACTTCTGATTATACAGTAACTGAAGCGGGATTTGGCGCAGACCTTGGTGCTGAAAAATTCCTTGATATTAAGTGCAGAATAGCAGAACTCAAGCCTGATGCAGTGGTAATTGTTGCAACTGTTCGTGCCTTAAAGCATCACGGAGGAGTAAAGAAAAAAGACTTGTCAACTCCTGATATAGAAGCACTTAAACGGGGCATACCTAACCTCATAAGACATATAGAGAACATAACTGAGGTTTATAGACTTCCCGCGGTTGTTGCTATCAACAGATTCCCCACCGATACTGATGAAGAGGTTTTAACTATCAAAGAGATCTGTAGCAAAATGGGAATCTGTGCAGTCCTTAACGATTCTTGGAGATTAGGCGGAGAAGGCGCGGTTGAACTTGCAGAGAAGGTAGTTGAGATTTGCGATAGTGAGAATGATTTCAGATTCTCTTATGAATTGGATTTAACAATCGAAGAAAAGATCGAAGCTGTGGTTAAGAAGATATATCACGGCGATGGAGTTACGTTTACCGCTGACGCAGTAACTGAATTGAAGAAATTGTCTACTTTGGGGGCGGATAAACTTCCAGTTTGTATCGCCAAAACCCAATATAGTTTTTCGGATGATCCCACAAAACTCGGAGCACCCGAAGACTTTACTGTTACTGTAAGAAATGTCAGACTCAGCGCAGGTGCAGGTTTTGTTGTTGCACTGACAGGAGATATTATGACAATGCCCGGCTTGCCTAAAGAACCCGCGGCAGAAAAAATCGACATAGATAATGATGGAGTTATCAGCGGATTGTTTTGACGGATTATAGATAATATGGTATAATAATTCAATTATTTAATCCACCAATAATCATATTGAGGCACCCGGGAGGTGGCTTTATGGATAAAAAATTATCGAGGCTTTTAAGTTCAAATGCGGGCTTTTCCTTTGTTTTATTGCTTGTATTTACCGCTGTAACAGCGTTACTGGGACAGTATATTGTTGCGGCTATTCAGCTTGTTGCGGTAGGCGTGTTGTTCATTATTTATCGGATCAGAGTAAATCGTCGCGCAAAAGATATCCGTAACTATGTTGAAGACCTTGCTTTTCAGATAGACGATGCGTCAAAGCTGTCCATCGTTAATTTTCCGTTGCCAATTGCCATTTTGAAACTTCATAGTGGAGAAGTTATTTGGGGAAATAATCATTTTGCTGAACTTACCGGACAAAAAGAAAATCTCTTTGAAGTAAGCATTAATGATATTTTCCATAGCTTTGATAATAAATGGCTGATGGAAGGCAGACAGGTTTGCCCCTATGAACTTGAACTAAATGGAAGAAGATATAACTTATACGGCAATATTGTAGATAATCCTTCAGGAAAAGAGGGACGAAACCTGCTTGCAACACTGTTTTTGGTTGACATTACTGATTACAGCACTTTAAGAGTTAAGTTTGAAAAGAGTAGACCTATAGTTTCGCTTATTGTTGTTGATAGTTATGAAGAACTTTATAAAGGTCTTACAGAGGCTGAAAAGTCGTCTCTTACGGCTGAAATTGACGATATTATTACAAGTTGGGCACACCCCACGGGCGGCATCATAAGCCGTCTCGACCGAGACCGTTATTTATTTGTGTTTGAACACAAAGATTATCTCGAGCTTTCTGCAAACAAGTTCTCCGTTCTTGACAGTGTAAGAAACATTACTAACAGTCAGGGTATAACGGCCACATTATCTATGGGCATTGGTAAGGGAGAAGGCTCATTCTATGAGCTTTACCGTTATGCCTCTATGGGAATTGATATGGCATTGTCTCGCGGTGGAGATCAAGTAGTTATTAAGACACCAAATAATTATGAGTTCTTTGGTGGAAAAACCAAGCAGCTTGAAAAGCGGACAAAGGTTAAATCCCGTGTTACGGCAAATGCACTTAAGCAGCTTATCAATGAGTCATCCCATATTTTTATTACAGGACATAAGTTTTCCGATCTTGACTGTGTTGGCGCTGCTGCGGGTATGTGTGCAGCGGTCAGAGCCTGCGGTAAGAAACCCTACATAATTACGGACAGAGAAAAGAGCAATGCTCGCGAACTTATTGATGCTCTTGCTGAGCAGCCCCAGTATGAAGGTGCGTTTATAACAGAGAGTGATGCTATTGTTATGGCAGATGCTCAGTCGTTGTGCATTGTTGTTGATACTTGTCGTCCTTCGCTTATTGAGGCGCCTGATTTGTTGCAGACGGTGCAGCGTATTGCACTTATCGACCATCATCGCAGAGCGGAAGATTATATTGAGGACAGTGATATAACCCTGCATGAAACTTACGCATCCAGCGCATCTGAGTTGGTTTCGGAACTTTTGCAGTATATTGTCTCTTCACGCGATGTACTTAAGATTGAAGCCGAGGGCATGCTTGCCGGTATAGTTCTTGATACAAAGAGTTTTACCCTTCACACAGGTGTACGTACTTTTGAGGCGGCAGCATATCTCAAGCAATTAGGTGCTGATACTCTTGATGTTAAACGTATGTTTAGCGGGGATATGGAAATGTATGTCAAAAAGTATGGCATTATCTCAAAAGCGAAAGAAATCAACAAGGGTGTTTCTCTTGCGGTTGTAGACCATCAGGTTGAACGTGCAATTGCTGCACAGGCGGCTGATGAAATGATGAGTATTGCCGGTATGAAGGCGGCTATTGTTGTCTTTGCCGAGGGTGAAGGCTGTGCTGTATCTGCACGTTCATTTGGTGACATTAATGTTCAGGTACTTATGGAAAAAATCGGCGGAGGTGGCAGCCTTAATATGGCTGGTGCACAGTTTGCTGATAAAAAGCCGTCTCAGGCGGCAAAACTTATTCAGCAAGCAGTTGCTGAATATATAAAAGACGAAGAAACGACCAATGGAAAGGAAGACTGATTTATGAAGGTTATACTTCTTCAGGATGTTAAGGGACAAGGAAAAAAGGGTGAAATGATAAATATTTCCGATGGCTATGCTAGAAACTTTTTATTTCCCCGTAAACTTGCGGTTGAGGCAACTACAGATGCCCTTAATGCAAAGAAAAATGCAGATGCAGCAGCAGAACGAAGAGTAAGACTTGAAAAGGAAAACTCCTTAAAACTCAAGGAAGAACTTAAAGCAACGCCTGTTAAGATCATCGCAAAAGCCGGTACGGGCGGACGTTTGTTTGGCTCTGTAACAACTAAGGAAATTTCCGAAGAGCTTAAAAAGCAGTATGGAATTGATATTCCTAAGGCAAAGCTTATGCAAGATGAGCCTATTAAGGCTTTCGGCACTTATGAAGTTAAAGCAAAGCTTGCAGGCGAGATTTCTGCAGTGGTTACTGTTCAGGTTTTAGAGGCAAAATAAAACAATTGGAGGTAGGGGTATGGACGACATTCTAAGCCGTCAGGTGCCTTATAGTGCTGAGGCAGAGCAGGCGGTGCTGGGTTCTGTCTTGATCGATCCTGATAAAGCGGGCGATCTTATGGAGCTTCTGTCGATACAAGATTTTTATCTTGAAGTAAATCGGCTCATTTTTGAAGTAATAAGCGATTTGTTTACTAACGGAAAAACCATTGATCCGGTAGTTATTCTTGATGAGCTTGTTTTCAGAGGTCACGGCAATAAGATAAGTCGCGACTATTTTATGCAACTTATTGAAAGCACTCCTACTTCTACAAATATAAAAGAATATGCAAATATAGTCCGTGGAAAAAGTATGCTTCGAGAACTTCAGGGCGTGGCAGATGATATTATGGACTATACACGCAGCCAACAGGAAGATCCTCAGACAGTTGCTGACCTTGCAGAACAGCGCATTTATGCAGTACGTCAGGGCAGAGAAGTAAAATCCTTTACAACTATGTCTGATGCTTTGTCTGCGGTTTATGAAAACCTTGATGAACTTGCAAGAAATCCGGGAAAACTTCCCGGATTGCCTACGGGCATTTCGGATCTGGACAATTGTATTGGTGGATTGAATAAGAGTGACCTTATTTTACTTGCAGCTCGCCCTGGTATGGGTAAAACTGCGTTTGCAATGAATATGGCACTTAATGCAGCAAAAAAGACAGGTAAAACAGTTGTGTTCTTTCAGCTTGAGATGTCTAGTGAGCAAATTGCTACACGACTCTTATCCAGTGAAGGACACATTGATAGCAGAAAACTCAGAATGGGAAATCTTGCTGATGAAGATTGGCAGGATATGGCATTTGCATCGGACAGTTTGAAACGGCTGCCTATCCTTTTGGATGATAATTCCGGTATCACCGTTGCTGAAATGAAGGCAAAATGCCGTCGTCTCGGTGATAAATTGGGTCTCATTGTAATAGACTATTTGCAGCTTATGCGTGCACCGGGATTTAAGGGCGGTGACAACCGCGTGCAGGAAGTTGCAGAAATTTCCCGTTCACTGAAAATTATGGCAAAGGATCTGGGCGTTCCCGTACTTTGTTGTTCGCAGCTTTCCCGCGGTCCTGAAAAGCGACCCAATAAAAAACCGATGCTCTCCGATCTTCGTGAATCGGGATCTATTGAGCAGGATGCAGATATTGTTCTTTTCCTTTATAGAGAAGACTATTATAATGAGGAAGGAAAACCCAAGACCAATACAGCTGACCTTATTGTAGCAAAAAACAGACACGGAGAAACAAAGGAAATACCCTTACAGTGGATCGGTCAGTATTCTACCTTTGTATCTCGTGAGACAACTCGTAATGAAGGCTGATAAAACAATTAAAGGTTTTGATATGCTATGCCAAAAGGAGCGTGTTCTTTGCGCTCTCTCGGGTGGTGCAGATTCTGTTGCATTAACACATTGGCTTGCAAAGAATGCAAAGAGGCTCAATATTATAGTAGCTGCGGCACATTTTTCCCATGGAATAAGAAAAGATGCTGCAGATTATGAAAAGCAATTATGTTATGATCTTTGCAGAGAACTTGGTATTGAAGTGTTTTTTGGTGAGGGAAATAGCATAGACTATTCAAAAGAGCATAAGCTTGGTCTTGAAGAAGGCGCGAGAGAACTTAGGTATGCTTTTCTTGAAAGAGTGGCGAGAGAGTGGAACGCGGATAAAATCGCGACCGCTCACCACGGTGACGATAATATTGAAACTGTCATAATGAACGCTTGTCGCGGTGCGGGTGTTGCGGGTCTTGCAGGAATACCGCCAATCAGAGGAAAGTTCATAAGACCTTTGATCGAAACACGGAAAAGCGAAATTGAAACATATATAGAGAGTAATGGGCTTGAGTTTGCAAACGATGCGACGAACTTTGAAATGTGTTGCAGACGGAATCAAATCAGACTGTGGGTTTTACCGCAACTTCGGAGTATAAATGCTGATGTTGATGGGATCCTTAGCAGATTTTCGCATCAGGCGTATATAAGAAATCAATTCATTGACTGTAAAGCAAAAGAGCTTGTCAATACTTGCAAATCGTGCGCAAATCATATAGAAATACCCATAGAAAACTTGTTGAAAACAGAAAAGTCAGTTACTGCACGAGT
>CAZOSH010000056.1:0-7492 GCA_964582395.1 uncultured Oscillospiraceae bacterium
GTCAAGCCCGAAGAGGTCAAGGATGATGATATGGTCATTCTCGCCCACGACCTTGCCCGCAAGATCGAAGGCGAAATGAACTATCCCGGTCAGGTCAAGGTGCACGTTGTACGCGAGACCCGCGCCGTGGAATACGCAAAATAAAGAATCAAAATGCTCCCGAATGTGAGATGCCTTTTAAGGCATCTCACAATGAAATAAATCCCTTTTTGGATTTATGAAATATCCTGCGGATATGAAATATTGCTGTGCAATATGAAATACACTGCGGTGTATCGGGGTTTATTTTATTTCATATTTGGGCGTAGACCAAATATTTCATAGTTACTTTGTTAACTATTTCATCTTTTGCTTCAGCAAAAGATTTCATTTGCAACATAACACCATAGACTCCATAAAGTGAGCCTATGGTGTTTTTATAAGATCATAAATGTTTTTACTTGTAGCATTTTCAGTAAGGATGTGTCCTATGCAAGAATCAAAACTTAAGGTCGCGCTTATTCAGGCAGCCCCCGTATTATTCAAAAAAGAAGCAAGCATCAATAAGGCCGCGGAGCTTATCACTCAAGCGGCACAGCAGGGCGCAAGGCTTGCAGTCTTTCCCGAGTCCTTTATTCCCTGCTACCCCCGAGGGCTTTCCTTCGGAATGTTCGTGGGCGGCGGGAGCAAAGCAGGCAGAGAGGATTATAAGCTTTATTATGAAAACTCGGTACTTCTGCCCGATGATCTGACTCCAATATTCCAAGCGGCAAAAGAGGCAAACTGCTATGTTTCCATAGGTGTTACCGAGCGCGAGGAAACAAGCGGCACACTCTATTGCACTAATGTATTTATATCGGACAAGGGCGAATATATGGGCAAACACCGCAAGATAAAGCCTACAGGCGCAGAGCGTTGTATATGGGGCGAGGGCGGTGCCGAGGATCTGACTGTTTTTGACACCCCTTTCGGCAAAATAGGCAGTCTTATCTGTTGGGAAAACTATATGCCCCTTGCCCGCACCGCACTTTATGAAAAGGGCATAGATATTTACATCGCGCCCACTGCCGATTCGAGAAAAGAATGGCAGTCGACCGTCCGTCATATTGCTCAGGAAGGAAGATGTTTTGTTTTAAGCTGCAATCAGTTTGTCACACGGGATATGTACCCCGAAAGCCTTAAAACTCTGCCCGAGCTTCAGGGACATTTACAAGAGATCTGTCCCGGCGGAAGCTGCATTATCGGTCCTACGGGAAAATACTTGGGCGGCCCTGTCTGGCATAAGGAGGAAATACTATATGCCGACCTTGACCTCAGTTCCCTTGCCGCCGCGCGGCTTGACTTTGACCCCTGCGGCCATTATTCAAGACCCGATATTCTATCTCTCACCGTGACATTGTAATGTCACGGGATATCGAGTTTGCGAAGCAAACATATCGAATTGTTTTAAAAGGCAAAAATTGCCTTTAAAACAATATATCGAACCGAGCATAGCGAGGTATATCGACAAAAGACCTGATGCCAACAGCATCAGGTCTTTTGCGTTTATAGTTTTCAAACCAGTTTGAAATGACAAGTGCACAGGGATAGGCACAGTCGAAGGGATGCATCCCTTTGTTCGGAACAAAGGGATGCAAAACAGCCCGGACTTTCATCGTCCGGGCTGTCAGCCTCGCAGAGCGCACATACAGGGCTTGCCCCTGTATGTGCGCCCTTTGTTCCAAAGGGATTGTTTTCTTCCTTTAGTTGCTATAAAAATTATCAATATACCTCTTGCCACCATCTTTTACTTAAGAAATGCGCCCACACATCAGCTCATTCGTTTTTTACCGCTCAATTCAATGCTAACATGCAAACGATGATATTTTCCTCTACAACTATCTTTCATCAAAAAGGAATTTCTCAAGGCTTTTCTGCAAAAAGAACACAAAAGGCTTCTATTCATTTTACAATTCATTTTTTACTTCTCTTCTCGATATACATTTGAGAACTGGTCATAATAAGATAGAGCAAAAAGCACACACGCCAAAATTAGCGTGTGTGCTTCCTGCTCACAAGTACACAACATCTCTGTGCACAAAAGGAATGCCGCCAATTCACATTGCCCTATAAGATAAGAAGCATATAGCGGTAGAAACAATGTGAATTGTTGGTATATGTTGTATGGAAGTTAGGTCATGCAGAACGTAACGAGACCAAGATAGCCCCAGCCAATAGCTTCGATGCTGATAATCCAGCCCAGGCCTTTAATCTTCGGAGTTTCAACGCTTTCGACTTTTTCGACGACCTTGAAATTGAACTCTTTCATAATGTTGTCTCCTTTCTTTAGTGTCTATATACTGTTTCTTATCTAACTAATTTTATTGGGCAGACCATCCACCATCAACCAAGAGATTATGACCGGTAATCATTTTTGCTTTATCTGATAAAAGAAAAAGAATCGAATAGGCAACATCATCTGGAGTAGCGTATCTATGTAACGGTATCTTCGTTAGATTTTCTCGAACAAAGCGAGTCGAATGCAGATATTCATAATTTTTTATAGATTCAATAAATGTCGGAGACACAATATTCACACGTATATTATATTTACCCCACTCGACAGCTAACGCTCTGCATAGGTTAATCATGCCCGATTTGCTTGCACAATACGCAGCTCGTTCGACATTTCCAACAACTCCGTGCTGAGAAGAAATTGCCACAATACTTCCAGACTTTGCCTTTATCATACGACTTGCAACATACTTTGAAGTAAAGAAGAATCCCTTTAGGTTTGTATCTACGACATTATCCCACTCATCTTCCTGTAGGCTTATAGCAGCGCACAATCGATTTATTCCGATGGTATATACGCAACTTTGAATGTCTATACCAGAAGAAAATATAGAGGTCACAACTTCTTCAATATGTCGAGTCTCTTTAATATCTAAACGAAATGTCTCAATACAAATACATGAATTATCTCTTAGGTTCTGAACAAAACCATCAAGCTCGACAATATTTTCCTCGTTTTCTGTGGCAAATATATGGGTATAGCCATCTTTGATAGCCAAAGTTATAATAGATCGGCCCACTGTGCTGTTACCACCAAAAATTATTATTCCTCTTACGCTCATGATTAATATACGATCGCCGCCTCCTTTAGAAAATTCAAGCCACGAGAAACCATCTCTTTAGCATCGTTTTCAGAAACACTAAACCGAACTCTATATGCTTCCGAAATATCTTCCTCACAAACCGCAGAGCAATATCCTTCCATAATAAATGCTAAGCGAATATCAATTTCCGCAAGTTCTTTGTTTTTATAGCAAAAGACTATATATTGATTGCCCACACCAAATAATAAGCCGAATTTTGCCAACTCAACTTTACTGTCTTTAATCGCTATGTATTCACGAGGAAAAACGATTGGATTGGTACAGCAGGAAATCCGTATATCTTCAGTGTGAGAAAAAAGGTTGCTGTGCTGTTTTAGTGCTCCAAGCATATCTCTTTTATAGACATATTCAACAATCAACATATACCTATCCATCAAACGGCAAAACTCCTTAGAAGGTATGTTTTGAGGAAGCATTGCACATTTTGAACAGAATTGCCGCTTGGTACACTTCTCACAGTTTCTTTCAATCAATGTCTGGTCGTACTTCTCGCCTGCACTAATTAACTTTGTGTAATGGCTATCGTTTACTTGGGCAATGGTTGAAGCTGATGTTATGCAGGGTTGAATCTCATTGGAATCTGTGACGCTGTATCGGCACAAGTTTTTAAGCGTACATCCATTTACCCATCTGCACTCATCAACCAAGCTGCTATTCCAGCTGCATATTCGGTTGTTTAGAACAAAATCATCAAGGTCACGTTCAAACGCCAATAAGTCATCCATTGTAGTGACAGAGAGGAAACGCTTACATTCTTTTTGCTCATGAAGTTTTTCCCTATCTTCAAGGTACTCGCTATAGGGTAAAATTTCCGATTTTAAAATTGCTCGTCCGCCATCAAACAAAATTTGCCCGTCGGCTAATTGGTGATGGTGTAAATATGATTCCACGCCAAATTTGCGAACAGCGTTATCTCCCTTTGTAAAAACCGCAGCATTCAAATCACACAGCTTTTTAAAATCCCATTCTGCTGTATCATATTGGGACGATATATAAATGTGCTTTGCTTGTTCATTGTCAATGTTTTCAGGATAAATTCCGGTAACAAAAGCCGTGTATCCATTCTGCATAGTTAAGAAATAATATGGATCCTCTGATGAAGGGGCAAACATTTTCGAAAATGCAGCAAAGTCCATCCCTGTTCGAGGCGTTCCTATGCTGGAATCATTTTCGCTGATGCAGATGATGTCATGTCCTTCAAGTTCTATATTGAACATTCCTTTACTAAATTTACCTTTTAATAAAAAGTAGATTTTTGCTTCCGGGCTATACTCACGAATGAGTTTAGCCACCTGACAATCAAAATCAAACAGCTCATATGATATCGGGAGCATATATGCATCAAACATGCAAAAATCGATTGCTTGAACGATAGAATCAAAATTTGTCGTGTCATCAAAAATAATTTCTTCCAAAGAGGCATTTTTAAATTTAGGAATTTTGGCTCTGTTAAACACAAAAATTCCGTCTTGGTAGGCAACATTAATATAAGCTATGTTCATTTATTCCCCTCCTTTGCCGAGAACGAGGCGGTCAACATCCAACTTTTGTCCGCTCATAGACAAAACGAAATCAATCCATTCTACATCAAGCAGCATTTTGATATCAGATTTGATGGAGGGCTTTAATAACAGATATTTTTTGCTATCGTAGTCTGCAGTTCCAATCATCTCTCCTAAAAAAACGGTGCGGTCATTCAGGACCACAGAGCAAAACAAATCGCGGAAACAAGGACTTGTAATTACATCGCTGTCGGAGTTATGAGTGTATGGGTTAGTTGAAACTTCGACAATCTCTTTAATTTCGCAACTGGGCAGGAGTGCCATTAACCCACTTGTTGCATTTACTTTTAACAAACAGAGTTTTTCATTCTTAACACACAACTCTCCGGCGTATGACAGATTATGTGTTGTTCTAACAATATACCTATTCACATCAATTCACCCCCGTCTTTGAATTTTGTTCTTGTAGCATTCTGTTGATTCTTGCTTTATGGCTTTTTTCGCAATGAATCAAAAACGTCGATGCCATATTGAAATAATAATCCAACTGTTCTTGACTGAAATTGTCAGTAACAGCCACGGGAGTTATCAAATCATATTTGGATAGGTCTCGTGTTAAAAATTTCAGTCCCAATTCAGCGGCATGAGTATGCTGCCATGTTCCGGGTAAAGGTGTATTATACGAAACCGCAAACAACACATTTTCGTTCAATCCGTGGATTTCGTGCATAAAATCGACAGTAGTCTGCATAGTTTCAGGAGTATCACAATAATGACCAAGCATGAAACTCAAATGAATTTCCATATTATATTTGTAAGCATAAGAGATTACATTCTTGGCATGATCAAGATTAATTTTCTTCCTTAGTTTGTCGAGTACCTCTTGGCTTCCACTTTCAATTCCAAATTGCACTGCAATGCAACCCGAATTGTATAGAAAGTCCACAAGCGCTTCATCTACTACATCAACACGAGATTCACATGCCCATGTAAAACGCACATGGTTTTCATTAACCAACTCATAAAATCTCTTAACCCTTGATTTAATTGCAGTAAATGTGTCATCAGCAAAAACAACATAGATATTCGGCAGATTTAGGATTTCACGCAAGGTCACAATCTCAAGCAGTAAGTTTTCAGCACTTCTTACTCTAAATGAGGCACCAGAAAGAGCAGTTGCGGCACAATAAATACAGTTTGCAGGACATCCTTTGCTTGAATACATTGTAACCTGGTGTGAAATTTTCGATAGATCTGTATAAGAGCGGTCTGCCATAGGAAGCAAATCCAGATCGCCAATTCTTTTCAAAGATTTTCCTTTAAACCCCTTTTTGTTCACACGCACATTTGGAACACCATCAATGTCAATATTGTTTGGATGACTGATATATTCCAAAAGCTCCAGAGTAGAAGATTCTCCTTCTCCTATTTCTACGAAATCAATAGACGAATAAGGGAGGAAGTAATCTGGCTTCAGCGAGGCATGAGGCCCTCCTACCATGATATATGAGCTGGGCGATACCTCTTTTAAAAACTGGGAAATCCGACAAACCAAATTGCAATTCTCGGTATATACGGTAATACCAATCATCTTTGGCGTATTTTCCACAACAAAATTTCGCAGACGACTATAATTCATTTCCTCATAGTTGTAGTCTTTTATATGCGTAGAATAACCGTGCATAGCCGCATAGGAAGCTATTGACATGAGGCCGAGCGGAGGCATATACCTACTGCCCACTTCTTCTTGATACACTTTTTTGCATGGAAGATTAATTAATAATAAATCCATATTTACACCTTTACCTTTTATCTGTTGTTAATAAAATTCGAAATTAGCATGATTATTGTCCAAAGAGCGCCACACCATATGAAAATACGGGACAAAGCAGAAATAATTCCGTATACTTTTACAAAAAGATTATTTTCATTATTGTTTCGCCTAAGAAAGATGTTTGACCAATAGGACTTTGCCCGTCCATATAAATTATTAATTCCTACAATATTCGATAGTATGTAGTATCCGTCAAACTGAGCAAAAGGGTACAAATTCAGAAAAGCAATAAAAGCATTTGCAACAGCATAATAGATCAAGGGCCACAATACAGTCTTAGCTATGACAAAATAAAAATAGGACATCATAATTGACACTGTGCTTAAAAGTAACTGAGCTAAGACTCCAGAAAAATAAACGATATTTTGACGTTTTCTGTCAATCAATCTCACTTCGGATATGTTGCAATAAATTGTCGGTTGTAGAAAAAAGAGCATAATGCCCACATTTCCACACATGCCGCAAACATATTTGGACGCAATTAGATGACCTATTTCATGTAAGGAAAGAGAGAGAAGTTCCAACAAATAAATCAAAACGATAGTGCGTGCATTTAGACTTTCTGTAATCTCAGATGTTATTATCCCCAATGAAATGTTATTTCTTATCTCAAGCAACAAAAAACAAAAAAGCGCAATCGTGAAAAGGATAATCAGTACTGCTGAAATATATATTGGCGCAAACTTTTCTCTTTTTGAAAGACGAATAATATTTTGGCTTGATGTGTGAATCTCAAATAATTTAATCCTAGTCAATTCAAACGGAACATTGGATCGAGTCACAATGCGTTTACTTGAACTAACCAATATTCCGTTGTTGAGAAATGCTTCTGTCGCCATTTTCTGATTCACTTCACACCAGGCGACAAGTGAAGGTGACTCAATATAACCATCCTTTGTAAAACATTGTAAAAATCTATATTCATCAATGCCTATCGAATACTTTATATTCGTAATCCTATTCAACATTGTCACTTCATTGTTGTTCTCTAAAAGAAAAACAACATCTGGATTCAACAC
>CAZOSH010000057.1:0-7472 GCA_964582395.1 uncultured Oscillospiraceae bacterium
TGGATACATATTTCGCGGCAAAAGCAAAGCTTTTTGAAAGATGCAACAAGGCTGTTGTCAATATTGATGATAAGTACGGTAAAAAACTTGCAAGGAATGTAAAGTGCGAAACCATTACATACTCTGCTGAGGATGATACAGCCTCTTTAGAGGCAAAGAACATAGTTCTTAAGTCTGATAAAGTCAGATTTGAAGCTGTAATGACCGCTGCTATCAGCCGAGTTAACTTAGGTATCCCCGGACAGTTCTCGGTGTATAATGCTCTCGCGGCAATAGGCGCGTGTTTGTGTTGTGATATCAGTCTTGCAGATGCTGCAACGGCATTGGGTAATGCACACGGAGTAAAGGGGAGAGCAGAAGTTGTTCCCATTCCTGAAGAGGCGGGTTTTACAGTCCTTATTGACTACGCTCACAGCCCGGATAGTATGGAGAATATACTTAAGACTGTTCGCGGATTTGCCGAAGGCAGGATCATTTCACTCTTCGGCGCGGGCGGTGATCGTGATAAGACCAAGCGACCCATTATGGGCGGAATAGGTGCAGAACTTTCTGATGTTTGCGTTATAACCAGTGATAATCCCAGAAGCGAAGAACCTATGCAGATCATTGCTGATGTTTCGGCAGGAGCTATGGGTAAGCGCGCAAAGATCAATGTAGTATGTGACAGAAGAGAAGCAATTGCTTATGCTCTGAGCATTGCTCAAAAGGATGATGTAGTTGTTCTTCTTGGAAAAGGCCATGAGACATATCAGGAAATAAGTACAGGAAAAATACATCTTGACGAAAGAGAGGAGATCGCCGCTTATTTTGCAAATAAATAAGCGACGGGAAAACAAAGATGCTGAATACCGTTATGGCGGCAATTGTTGCATTTATAGTTGCAGTGATTATTGCACCGCCTATCATTAAAGAGATAAAAAAACTTAAGTTCGGACAGAAGATTCTTGAGGATGGCCCTGTCTGGCATGCAAAAAAAGAAAACACCCCCACTA
Source organism: uncultured Oscillospiraceae bacterium (assembly GCA_964582395.1). Lineage (GTDB taxonomy): Bacteria > Bacillota > Clostridia > Oscillospirales > Butyricicoccaceae > RGIG3513. The sequence continues at coordinate 993 of CAZOSH010000057.1, forward strand.
TGGGAGGAGTTATCTTTGTTATTGCCGTGATTCTTGCGGTGGCAGCTCAAGTTCCTGCCATGATAAGAACTCAGGACTTTAAGCCATTGCTTATGTTGGGCGTATCTATGGTATTTGGCGCAGTTGGTTTTATTGATGACTGGACAAAAGTAAAACATAAAAGAAATAAGGGACTCACAGCAATACAGAAACTTCTTCTGCAGATTGCAGCGGCAGCTTTGTTTGTTACCGTGATGCGTGTTATGGGGTATCTTACACCTCATCTGTATATTCCTTTTGTGGGAATCACCGTTGATATTCCTTGGATTGTCTATTTGATCCTTTCGGTGTTTATCATAGTCGGTGCAGATAACGCGGTAAACCTTACCGACGGTATAGACGGATTGTGTACATCGGTAACAATGGTGGTTTCGCTGTATTTCACCGTAATGCTGTCATTGAGAGCTGATTCCGGTGCAGGTTTCGCATCTGCATTATTTGGCGGATTGCTGGCATTCTTTTTGTATAACAAAAATCCTGCAAAAGTATTTATGGGCGACACAGGTTCTCTATTTTTAGGCGGAGCGGTCTGTGCAATGGCTTTTGCTTTGGATATGCCGCTTATACTTGTTACAGTTGGTATTATTTACATAATCGAAACACTTTCCGATATCATCCAGGTTGGATATTTCAAGTTGACGGGCGGCAAGCGTTTCTTTAAAATGGCGCCCATTCATCACCATTTCGAAAAATGCGGTTGGAGTGAATGGAAGATAGTTATTGTATTCAGCACAGTCACTTTATTGATGTGTGCAATTTCATTGCTTGCTTAAGGAGTGTATGACTTATAGCCAGAGAAAAAAAGCCGATCCCTATTGAAATTGAAGAAGAGCAGGGAACAGAAAATGAAATACGGAAACCCCGTCCCACGGACAAGATAGATGTGCCATTTTTGGCGCTTACATTGATTCTTCTTGCCCTGGGACTTGTTTGCCTTTTTTCAGCAAGCTATTCGGTAGGATATTACTATCAGGGAGGAGATTCGACTTATTTTGTGATCAGGCAGGCTATATTTGCTGCATTGGGTCTTGTTGCAATGTATGCCGCATCAAAGGTCAAGTATCATAGATGGGTATCATTTTCGTTACCTTTGTTTGTAATCAGTATGGTGCTTTTGGCATCGATTAAGATAGTCCCTTCAATTTGGGTAACTATCAATGATGCAACCAGATGGATCGGAGTGGGAGATACATTTACCTTTCAACCGTCAGAAATAACCAAGTTTGCCGTAATAGTGTTATTTGCATCAGTTGCTACAATTCTGGGACCCAAGCGTATGAAAAAAATGTATATCGGAATATTGCCTTTTGTTGCAATAATCGGTCTGATCGCTCTTTTCTTAAGTTGGGAACCTCATATTTCGGCGACGGTAATAATAGCAGGCATCGGAATAGTAATCATATTTCTTGGTGGCGCGTCAGGTTGGTGGCTTGGTGGTATCGGAGCTGCGGGCGTAGCGGGGCTTTTGGCAATCATTATTTGGAAAAAGGATTATGCGCTTACAAGACTCAAGGTATGGCTTGATCCGTTCTCTGATGCTATGGGCAAAGGTTGGCAAGGAGTACAGTCGCAGGTTGCGGTAGGGTCAGGTGGTTTCTGGGGGCTTGGCTTAGGTCAAAGTGTGCAGAAACACTTGTATCTTCCTGAACCTGCAAATGACTTTATTTTTGCTGTTATTTGCGAGGAAATGGGATTTCTTATGACATCTATGATAGTGGTATTGTTTGCGGCGCTTATTTGGAGGGGATATTACATAGCATCCCATGCAGGCGATCGTTTTGGAACATTGCTTGCGGCAGGTATCACGACACAGATAGCTATTCAGGTTATCATCAATATGTTTGTTGTAACGGGCATCTTCCCGATAACGGGTGCTTCTTTGCCGTTCTTCAGTTACGGTGGAACATCACTGGTTATGCTTTTGGCAGAGGTTGGCGTGCTTTTGAACGTATCCCGTTCTATGCCGCCTGTGAAGGGAGAATAAATCAATGAAGATCATTTTTACAGGTGGGGGCACAGCGGGGCACATTAACCCTGCATTGGCTGTTGCAAAATATATTTCCGAGCAGGAAGATTGTGAAATATCTTTTTGTGGCGGGAAAGGGAATCTTGAAGAAACTCTGGTTCCTCATTATGGATATGAAATCGACACTTTTCCGATTAAGGGGCTGTCGAGAGGCAAGTCCCTTGCGGCGATTTTTCAGAATGTTACTGCGGTAACACAAATGTTGTCGGCAGTGCAAGGCTGTAAAAGAATAATAAAAAAACGTAAGCCTGATGTAGTTGTGGGCACAGGCGGTTATGCCAGCTTTCCTATGGTACTCGCGGCAACACAGTGTGGTGTAAAAACTGCCATTATAGAAGCAAATGCCATTCCGGGCATAGCTACAAAGCGGCTTGCACCAAAAGTGGATTGTGTTATGACCACATATGCAGCAACCGAAAAGATGATTCAGGCTAAAAAGGTGGTTGAGACAGGTACACCTGTGAGACAGGAGATAATCGGATGTAGAGCTCGCACCAAAAGAACTCTTTTTAATAACGACCTTCCTATTGTTCTTACATTCTGGGGTTCAGTGGGAGCCTTGCATATGAATGAAAAAATGAAGGATTATCTTGCGCTTGCGGCGAAGGAGCGTCAGTTTAATCAGGTTTATGCCTGCGGAAAAAAATACTATGACGAGATGATAAAGGCTCTTGAGGAAAACGGAGCAATCCGAGCTGACAATATCATCGTAAAAGACTACATTTACGATATGGCAGATGTTATGGGACAGTCCGACTTGGTGGTATGTCGTGCAGGAGGAACCCTGAATGAACTTTGCTCTGCGGGAATGCCCTCAGTTTTGGTACCTTCTCCATTTGCTGCAGAAAACCATCAGGAAAGCAATGCACGTGTTCTCGAAAAGGCGGGAGCAGCGGTCGTTTTACTTGAGAAAGAAATTTCTTCGGAAAGGCTTTATAATACAGTTAAGGATATGGTACAATCAAAAGAGAGATTGAAGCGCATGGGTAAAGAAGCAGAAAAACTTGCTCACAATGATTCACTTTCTCACATTTATCAAACAATCAAGGAAATAATCGGGTAACTTTGAGTCGTTGGCGGCATAGAATAGTATGTGTACTCCATTAAGAAAGGGAGAATGACATGAGCTATTTTGCCGTAGAAGGCGGTATCAGGTTAAATGGTACGGCAACGGTGAACGGTGCTAAAAACAGTGTTTTGCCGATTCTTGCGGCAACACTGCTTAATGCCGGAGAAAATATTATACATAACTGTACCGAACTCAAAGATGTACAATCTGCAATTAAAATACTGAAACATTTGGGTTGTAAAATAAAAAGGGAAGGCAAAACGGTAATCGTAGACTCTTCTACCATAGATAGATACGATGTTCCTGAAGACTTGATGCGCGAAATGAGATCATCGGTTATTTTTTTAGGACCGATCATTGCGCGATGCGGAAGAGCACAACTTAGTGCTCCGGGAGGATGTGAATTGGGACCCCGACCCATTGATCTGCATTTGGATGCCCTATCCAAATTAGGCGTAGAGATCAAAGTTCGAGGTGGGGAGATACTTTGTATTGCCGATAAAATGAAGGGCAGAGATATCGTCCTCAGCTTTCCAAGTGTGGGAGCCACTGAGAATATAATGCTTGCCGCAACTGCATGTTCGGGCACTACTCGGATCATTAATGCGGCGAGAGAACCTGAAATTGTAGATTTGCAAAGTTTTTTACAAAAAACGGGCGCTAATGTGCATGGCGCTGGGGAAAGTAAAGTTTCAATATCCACAGGCATCTCGAAAAATTGTGTAGAACATACTGTAATGCCTGACCGCATTGAAGCGGCTACATATTTGTGCGCAGTTGCAGCTTGTGGAGGAGATGTCAAACTGGAGAATGCTCGTCCCGAACATATTGATACAGTCATTTCCAATTTACGCGATGCAGGATGTGACATAAAAACCAATGAAAACAGTGTTAGAATAATATGTAGCGGTTCATTAGTATCTATGGCGCCTATCCAAACAATGCCATATCCTGGTTTTCCCACTGATGCCCAGTCTCCACTTATGGCAACGGCTTGCTTAGCAAATGGAACAACGGTATTTAAGGAGAATATTTTTGAAAATAGATTTAGGCATACTGCTGAGCTTGCGCGAATGGGAGCCAAAATTAAAGTGTCCGGAAGGACTGCTGTTGTAGAAGGGGTTGATAGTCTCACGGGTGCATCTGTGAGATGTACCGATTTACGCGGAGGAGCAGCCCTTGTGATTGCGGCTTTGGCAGCAAAAGGACAAAGCAGAATTGATGACATATTCCATATAGACAGAGGTTATGAAAAAATAGAGTGCGCATATAGTAAACTCGGAGGACGTATAAAAAGAAAGGACTAATAACTTTGGCAAATTTCAGACGGAGAAGGAGAAGAAATCATATCCGCCGCAGGCGCAGAGACGCTGGCGGCGGTGTTGTGTTGCCTATTCTTCTCTGTGTAGTTTTGACGCCTTTAGCGATTCTCGTCGCTATAACTGTGTTTTTCAGAGTAAGCACAATTTCAGTAACGGGAGAATCCGGTTATTCGGAAAGTGATATAGTAAAGGCATCGGGAATAAAAGTCGGAGATAATATGTTCAGGTTCAACAAGTTTGAATCCATTGAAAATATCTTCGATGAAATGCCGTATATAGATGAGATAAGCATTCGCAGACACTTGCCTGATGATGTGGAGATAATTGTTTCACGTTGTATTCCTGTGGCAGCATTGCAAAGCAGTGACGATTGGTATCTTATTGATGCAAAGGGAAAACTTTTGGAGAATATGGGAAAAAATCAGCCCGATGGATATCCCATAATAGTTGGTTCAGACCTACAGGAACCAAAAGTGGGAGAATATGTAAAATTTATTGACGAAGAAAAGGAAAAACCACTATTTTTAGTATTGAATACTTCGATAAATAGTGATATACTGCAATATATAGATAATATTGATGTGGACAGGGTTTATAATATTAAGTTCACTTATAAGGGAAGGTTCACTGTAAATATAGGGGACAGTGAACAGATTGAAAAAAAAATCAGGTTTATGCTTTTAATGGCAGAGGAGAAACTTGCAGCTGATGCTGTTGGCACAATAGATGTTTCTGACGCCACAACGGCAAGATTTATCCCCGAATAAAGTATTTACGGAGGTAGAAAAATGGGCTTTGCATTTGAAATAGGACGCGAATCGGATGTATCTATTAAAGTAATAGGAATTGGCGGTGGCGGTGGCAACGCAGTTAATCGTATGGTTATAGGCGGTGTCTCCGGTGTTGATTTTATTGCTGTTAATACTGACAAGCAAGTGTTGAATTTTTCTGCCGCACCCGTAAAACTGCAGATAGGTGAAAAGATTACCCGTGGTCGTGGTGCAGGTTCTAATCCTGAAGTGGGAAGAGAGGCTGCAGAAGAAAGCAGAGATGAGATCAGACGTCTTATGGAAGGCGCAGAAATGGTCTTTATTACTGCAGGTATGGGCGGCGGAACAGGAACAGGCGCAGCTCCTATCGTTGCAAGTATTGCCCGCGAAATGGGTATTTTGACAGTCGGTATCGTTACTCGTCCCTTTGCTTTTGAAGGTATGAAGCGTATTAAGCATGCCGAAGAGGGTATTGCAAAACTACGTGATAAGGTTGATGCATTGCTTATCATTCCCAACGAGCGCCTTAAGTATGTCAGCGAGCAGAAGATAACCTTCCAAAATGCTTTTGAGATTGCGGATAATGTTCTGCGTCAGGCAATACAGAGTATCAGTGAACTTATTACAGTTCCCGGTCTGGTTAACCTTGACTTCGCAGACGTTGAAACTATAATGAAGGATGCAGGCTACGCTCATATGGGCGTTGGCAGAGCATCCGGTAAGAGCAAGGCTGTTGAGGCTGCAAAGATGGCCATCCAGAGTCCCTTGCTTGAGACTTCCATTGATGGCGCTCGCGGTGTTATTCTTAATATTACAGGTTCTCCCGATATGGGACTTGAAGAGATCGAAGAGGCTGCGGCAATGGTTAGGGAGGCTGCACATCAGGATGCACATATTATTTTTGGTGCGGCTATTGATGAGACACTTGATGATGAGATCCGCATCACTGTTGTTGCGACAGGATTTGACGAAGGACTTCGCAACGCCAAGAAGCTTGATGATATTTTTACATCTATCAAGATGAATGCTGAAGAAAAGATGGATACTCCCGTTGCTCCTGCCACAGAGGAACCCGCAGCTGTGACAAAACCTGCAGAGACTACTGTGGCTGAGCCTGTAGCTCCCGTTGTTCCCGCTGCCCCAAAGGTTGAGACCCCTGCGGAAACATTTGAGCAGCTTAAGTTTGGTGATACTCCTGCTGTTCAGCCTGAGACAAAAACAGAAAAGACGGAAGAAGCAGACGATTTTGAGGTT
>CAZOSH010000058.1:0-7463 GCA_964582395.1 uncultured Oscillospiraceae bacterium
ATGCGAAAAAATTGCGGCTCTTTTTGACGAGCCAAAGTTTATTGCGCAAAACCGCGAGTTTGTAACCTTCACCGGCAAGCTTGACGGCGTGCCAGTTTCTGTTTGCTCCACCGGTATCGGCGCTCCTTCTGCCGCCATTGCAGTCGAAGAACTGTTTGAGTGCGGTGTTGATACATTTATCCGAATTGGAACCTGCGGCGGTATCAATCAAAAAGTCTGTCCCGGTGATCTTGTTATTGCAACGGGCGCCGTAAGACAGGACGGCACTACCACTCAGTATGTGCCCATTGAGTTTCCCGCTGTTTCCGACCCCGATGTTGTTTTAGCACTCCGTCAAGCTGCTAAAGATATGGGCAAGCCTCATCACCTCGGTATCGTTCAGGCAAAGGATTCCTTCTATGGTCAGCATTCACCCAACAGAATGCCTGCCGCCGCGGAGCTTTTAGACAAATGGGATGCCTGGAAAAAAGCAGGTGTCCTGGCCAGCGAAATGGAATCGGGTGCATTGTTTGTCATCGCATCCATTCTCGGTGCAAGAGCGGGTGCGGTATTCCACACAATATGGAATCAGGAACGCGCCGCCGCAGGCATCGTGGAGGAACAGAAGCACAACACCATTGACGCAATAACCGCCGCGGTCAATGCCATCCGTATACTCATTGCAAATGACCAAGGTTAAAAAGATCGGCGGCGAGATCTATATATGGCTGATGTTGTTTGCATTTCCTCTTGTATTCTCGCCAAAGGGCTATGCCGAGATTACCAAGACAAAAATGGTATTCTTTATGGTGGTTACTGCCGTTTTTGCCTTGTTCAGGTTTATATGCTGTCTGCTCGACAAGCGTTTTCCCTACCCACGCAGTGTTGCGCAATGGGCGGTACTTGTATATCTGCTTGCGACCTGTCTTTCGGCGCTGGCTTCTCCCTATGAAGGCACATTTATGGGCTTGGCTCGAAACGAAGGCGTGCTGACTGTATTCTTTTACTGCCTCACATTTTTCTGCGGTGTGGGAATAAGCTTCAAGCGCCGTCATATACTTCCCCTTGCCCTTGCCACAGTGGGTTTCTCTTTAATAGGTATTTTGCAGATATGCAATCTTAATCCGTTAGGACTGTACCCCGATGTGTATTATTACTATGCCGCAATGGATGTATACACCGCGCCCTTTATAGGCACTATCGGCAATGCAGGAATTGCAGGGGCATTTTTATCGGTGGTGATCCCCCTGTTTTTTACCTGGTTCATAACGGGTAAAAAGAGATATGACTATCTCATTCTCATTCCATTGGCAAGTGCATTCTTCCTGCTGATGTTCTCCGATATATCGGGAGCAAAGATAGGCGTTGCCGCCGCAATCGTCTTATGCATAGTCTTTATGCTGACCGACAAAAACCGCATATGCCGTACTCTCACCGCTGTTGCGGTATTGATATTCGGTGCGGCTGTAAGCCATTATTTAGTCCCCATTTATAACCACCCCGACTTTTCTTTTTCATTCCGCGAAGATGGAATGCTGATTGCCTTTTTATCCCTTGCCGCTTTGCTTTCTTTAGGCGGTTGGCTTTTGAGAAAGGTCAATTTTTCTGTTAATGCCAAGCTTCTCCGCGCAGTTATGCTTATTACTCTGGTGCTTGTTGTCACTATCGGCATAATCTATATCTACAACAGTGATGCCCAAAACGGCTTTATATATGAGCTTAATCAGGTCATGCATGGAAACCTGCAGGATGAGTTTGGCTCAAACCGCATAAGAATATGGAAACGCTGCATAGAGATGTTTAAGGAGTATCCCCTGCTGGGCAGCGGTCCCGATACGGGTGTTATGCGCTTTAATATTATATTTGAGCGGTTTTCGCCCATTTGGCAACGCACACTGCGCACAGGTGTTGACACCGCCCATAATGAATATCTAAATCTTCTTGTCACTGTCGGTATTATCGGCCTTGTACCCTTTGTGGTTGCCATTGCCGCGGTACTGTTTAAAAAGAAAAAGCCTTTGCGTGAAGTCTGTGCCATTGCTGTGTTGGGATATGTAGTTCAGGCATTTTTCCTTTTCAGTATATCCATCACCGCTCCATATTTTTGGCTCTTTTTAGGGCTTGCGGACAAAGCCCCTATCAAACGAAAAATAAGAATAGATAAAACCACCTCGGCATAAATATAGCCGAGGTGGTTTTTTATGCTTCCTATTTATCTATGTGGAGAAAAGGCAGGCACTTTACAAAGGACAGGCTCGGGTCTATCTGCCCGTTGTCCCACAGACGAGGGATATATATACCGATTGGAGTTAGTGGGCGAGCAATGTATGCCTTTGGGTGTTATGATGCCCCGTGACGGCTTTTTTATTTTGGAAAAGCGGGGTGAGTTCGATCTGAGCAAATGGCAATATGCCGAAATATTGCGAAGCCGCCCCGGTGAGACGGCGGCTTTTCCCTTGCCCTTTGCCGTATCCCATGGAAAGCCTGCCGCACAATGCAGTTTTGTAAAAGATGACCTTTTGCGGGAATGTCTTTTAAAGCAAGGCTCTTCCCATACCGCTGTTTACAAAGGCAAACGATATGTATACCTTCCCTTTGATCCTGAACAAGACAGCCATATGTCGGCATTCTTTTTCTGCCTGACGGTTTTCGATGTACAGGACAGACCTTATGCCGCATTTTGCATAGATGAAAATAATATACCCGTCCCCCTCTTTTGACCTTTTTCACATAGGCGGGCATAGTAAAATCTTGCTATGAAGATTATTTACATAGATGTTCTCTTTCTTGTAAATTTAATACCCGATTATCTGCTCCTGCGGCTTACGGGAATATTATGGGGCAGATATCCAAAACGCTTTCGGCTTATTCTAGGTTCGCTTTTTGCGGCATTGGCGGCAATTCCTCTGTATTTTGCATCCTTTGGGGTCTACGGGTCATTTATAGCAAAGGCAGCCGTCTGCGCCCTTGTTTGCCTGATAACCTTCGGCAGAAAAAAACTTGGCGGAGTGTGTACTCTTTTCACCGCTATGTCCTTTGCCTTTGCGGGAGCGGTCAGCGTTTTATGTTGGCTCGGGGTCTCCGACGGAATAAGTGTGCAAGGCGCTACTGTTTACGCAAATCTCTCGGTGCCGATGCTGATTGCCGCAACTCTGCTTGCCTATTGTGTGATCAGGCTCATTTTCGGTCACGGCGATGCGGTGCAGGGCGGCAAAAGCTCCGATATTGAAATAACTCACAACAGCCGCAGTATAAAAATACGGGCTTTGCAGGATAGTGGAAATAATCTGCGAGAACCTTACACAGGAAAACAGGTAATAGTTATTGGCACCGCCCAATGTGCAGACCTTTTCCCCAAGTCGATGCAGGATATACTGACAAACGGTGAAAATGCTTCGGATATGTTTAAAAAGCTTGCATCCATTTGCCCTGGCAGGTTTTCGCTTATTCCATATTCAACGGCATCGGACAGCGGGCTTATGCTGACCTTTAAGCCCGACACGGTATTGGTAAACGGGAAAAAACAGGATTACATATTAGGTATCAGCGCAACAGAAATAAACGCGGCAGGAAACTGCCGCGCCATTATAGGAGTATAAATATGAAGCTTTTATTGGCAAAACTACGGGAAAAATTACGGCATATTCTGCAAAAGCTGGGTTTTTCCCGTCGTGACGGCATTCATTATATAGGCGGTCCTGATTCTCTGCCCCCGCCCCTTTCCCCCGAGCGTGAAGCAGAACTATTGGATGGCTATACAGGTGCAGAGCAGCACATACGCACCGAGCTTATCGAACACAACCTGCGGCTTGTAGTCTATATTGCCAAAAAATTTGACAATACCGGAGTGGGTACAGAAGACTTAGTTTCTATAGGTACCATCGGCTTGATAAAAGCGGTCAACACATTCCGCGCAGACAAAAACACCAAACTTGCCACCTATGCTTCCCGTTGTATTGAGAACGAGATACTGATGCATTTGAGAAAAACAGTGAACCAACGGGCAGAAGTGTCCATAGATGAACCCCTTAACACCGATTGGGACGGAAACGAATTGTTGCTTTCGGATATACTTGGCACAGACCCCGATTGCGTTATCCGTCCCGTTGAAGACGATGCCGAAAAGGCACTTCTTCTCAGTCTGTTAGGCAAGCTATCCAAACGTGAGCAGACCATTATTACTATGCGATACGGCTTAGGCGGCAAGGATGAAATGACTCAAAAAGAGGTTGCCGACAGCTTGGGCATTTCTCAATCCTATATATCCCGCCTTGAAAAGAAGATAATAAATCGCCTTCGCCGCGATATGGCAAAGGTGATGTGATAAAAATACATAGAAAAACACCGTTTCAATGACTGAAACGGTGTTTTAATTCTGTCTGTAAATTACTGAACGGTATAATCGCCGCAAACAAGCACCTTAACGGTGTCACTGACTGCCTTGAGTCCTCTGCCGGAGTCAATGGTTACCAGATACAGATGGTTGGTAACATAGTTCTTGCCGGGGCCGATAACTGTTGCATCACTGAGGCTGATAGGACCGGTAGTACCGCTGGATACGCAGGTAGCTTCGCCGATTCTCAGAACAAACTCACAACCAAGACGGAAGTTGATCTGCTGACCCTTTTTAAGAGTGACAAGTTCCCAAACGGGAGCCTTTGCAGTTTCTTCATCGTCCTTTTCTGCCTGAATCTTGGCTATAACCGCATCGGCGATGGAGTTTATCATCTCCTCGCTCAGTGTTCCGCTTGCGGCAGCCGCCTGATACTCGGCAATCTTCTTGTCGATCTCATCGCTTGCAGCCTTGACCTTGGTATCTATCTCTGCGGAAACCTCGCCTGCCTTTGCATCAAGCTCCTGTTGCAGCTTTTGCATCACTTGAGGTGAAAGAACATTATTTACATAACTGAGTGTAACAAGAGGATCTTCCTGTGTGCCGTACTCAGCCGCAATTGCAAAATAACCTGCTACCGAAAGTAAGATAAGCAGTATTGCCGAAAAGGTGATCGTCCATTTCTTTTTGTTCATATTTTTTATCCCTCCACAGTGGATTCACTTTTACTGTCTGTAAGGCCAAAGCTGACCGCTATAGCATCATCAACCCGTTGCATCAGGGCGTTATCCAAACAGCCCATTCTCTCTCTGAGTCTTCGCTTGTCGAGTGTTCGTATCTGTTCGAGCAGGACCACCGATTTTCTCGAAAGTCCGTAATCTCTGGCAGAAATCTCGATATGGGTCGGCAAGCGTGTTTTATTTTGCTGAGAAGTTATAGCCGCCGCAATAACGGTGGGACTGTGACGATTACCAACATCATTCTGAACGATAAGTACAGGCCGCATTCCGCCTTGCTCACTGCCCACAACGGGACTCAGATCGGCATAATATATTTCTCCGCGTCTTACATTAAGCTCCAATCATATCACTCTCCGCAGGAAATTGTCGGACATATCCGCAATCTTATCTTTCCACGCGGGGACGGTTTTTAATCACCTGTGTCGGGATTTTCGCCACCGCAAAGAAAGGCGAAGTCCTCTACACATACTATTCAAAAACGCAAAACCTTGTGATTGGTTCTATACACTGTCAATTATAACACAAGAGATAGTGCCTTGCAAGCACATATTTATAATATACAGGTTGGAATTAATCCCCTTTTTTACTACCGCTACAAGTATTATCAAAAGCTGTACTATTACAAAAAACTCTGTGCTGTCCTGCACAGAGTTTTTATAAAATTCATAATCAAACTATCACATATTTTTCATTAGGTCTTTTACTATCTTCTGCTGTTGAGAATTCAGCGCAGACCAATCATCAAGAATTTCGCTCTTCTCTTTTGTAAGTGATATCAGATCGTCGTTTTCTGCAAAGAACTGTGACATAGTTATCCCCAATCCATCACAAATCTTCTGCAGTGAGGGAATTGTGGGCATTTGATTCTTTGAATACCAAGTAGAAATTGTAGATTGGGTCAGACCTGAATATTTTGCCAACTCATATTCACTCCAACCGCGCTTCATTCTAAGTCTTGTTATTTCCTGAAGTATATCTTTCATATGCTTAATCTTTGCCTTTTCTTGCGATTAGAAGAAAATACTGATTCAAAAAGACTTCAATAGGCTTATAATCTTCCGGCGAAAGCCGCTCTAATCTTTCACTTATAAACTGCACATCATTCTTGTCACGACTTCCGAACAGAAGAACATCGGGTGATACAGAAAGTTTTTCGCATATTCTCTTCAAAGTAGAAACGGCTATACCCGTCACACCCCGTTCTATGTCCGATACATTTTTAGCCCCAAGAGATACGATCTCTCCAAACTGCTCCTGAGTAAGTCCGGCTCTTTCCCTTGCAATCCTGATTTCATTTCCCAATTGAATATTTTCTTCTTTTTTAACTCGCATACTATCACCGCCGTTTTAAAAATTCATTGTTATACTATTAGTTTATGTAATAGCACTATTGACATAAACACGGCGGTACAATTATAATTTATGGTAGCAATGCTACCATAAATTATATAAAGGAGTTCAATAATGAAAAAGAAGTCCATCCTTTCGAATTTTATAGAATCATACCTCTCGGAAGAAGTTTTTAATGATATTTACAAAAGAGCCGAGGAGGAATTAAGAAAGATCGGTCATCCCTTTCTGAACAGTTTCAACTTTTACAATAAAAGCGTAAACGCCCTCAAAAAGAGGCTTTCATCCGAGAAAGCAGAGATCATTTCAAGAATCGAAGAACTTTCGGTAAAAAGCTGCAGATACTCAATGTCTTTTTCTTTCAAACGCGGGGTCTATGCGGCTTTTGAAAAGTTCCATATCCGCGATCTGCCCTATAATCCTTTTGACCGTCTTGTTACCGAAAAGCTTTTTGAGGATAATGATACAGAACACGATGCCGATTATTGCGATGCAGAAAAAGAGATGCTTTCATTGTATATGAGTATGGAGTCGGAAGATATCTGCATTGAGCACAAGGACTATTTTCAGAATATTTTTGATTACCACGACGATATGATATTATCCACAGCCGCCATAGCATTTATGGAAGGGCTCGAACACGGCGCTGAATTCCTCCGTGAGATATTCCCCAATGATGAAACACTCAACTGTATTCCTTCCTCTATTGACAACTTAGATAATCTTTATGCTGCTGAGATCACGAAATAATCAAACTCAATATGCCTGAAAGCTTGTGCAATTTACTCGCAAAAGTACCTCGCCGTCGATCTCAATTTCCGCCTTTTCAAAGGCAAGGGTATCCTTGTTGAGATACACATATCGGTACATTTCCGCGCCCTCGGTAAGTTCCTTATATTCAAGCATTACCTGCTCATCGGTCACTGTTCTTTGGGGTGTGGTTTGGGACAGATCATCAAAGACCGCGCTCATTACATCGGCAGGCGATGCGCCCCAATATGATGGAAGCAATGTCTGCAAATATCTTCCGTCATAGGAAATAGCCGCACTGCCTCTCTCTA
>CAZOSH010000059.1:0-7383 GCA_964582395.1 uncultured Oscillospiraceae bacterium
ACCATGGAAATCAAGATGATCCTGGCTGAGATTTGTATATACCGCAACAGCAAACTGAATACCGTGAACACGGTCAAGCTCCAAAGAATGAGATGAAACTTCCATAATGACATACTCACAGCCGCCTTCACGCATACGGGCAAGGAGTTCGAAAAACTCGCGTGATTCGGGAGTTGTACGCTCCGTCGGTATTTCTTCATCCCCTATCATATTTACATTTGTTCCTATCAGTCCACATTTGTGTCCAAAGGATTCAAGTACCTGCTTAACAAGAGTAGTTGTGGTGGTTTTTCCGTTTGTTCCCGTCACGCCAACTACTTTAAGGCTCTTTTCCGGATTTCCAAAGAAGTTTGCCGATGCGACAGCCAATGCCTTACGGCTGTTTTTAACAACTATCTGAGGAATGCTTACTCCGTCTACAATATGTTCTACCACAGCAGCAACCGCACCTTTTTCCTCTGCCATTTTCACATATCCGTGGCCATCGGTTTTAAAACCTGTTATTGCAACAAAAAGGCTTCCACCTGTGACTTTTCTGGAGTCACAGCATACATCGCTTATATCGAAATCTTTGTCGAACTTGGTTATTCCTTTTAAAACAAGGGAAAGTTTCATCTTCTGCTCCTTTTAATCTGCCCTCTGATCGAGGTCACTCATTTCGATTGTAACTACCTGACCGTAAGATACGGTCGTTCCTGCTTCGATATCCTGTTTAGTTACGACAATATTACCATTTCCTTGAGCACCCGTAACTCTTACATAAAGACCTCTGCTCTGCAATGTTGTCTTTGCGCGTTCCAAGGTCATACCGCTCAAGTCAGGCATTGTAATAGTTGTTTCGGGAGCCTGACCGTCCATATACATTATTACGGTCGCGCTGTTCGAAACTACCGATCCTGCCGCAGGAAGCTGTGCCTGAACTGTATCACCTGTTCCGTTTGTGGCTCCGTTAATGCCTACTGCCTTTAGTGCCGCATTGGCATCTGCCAAAGTCATTCCGACTATATCAGGAACTGTAATATCCTTATTCTTAAGCTCTTCCTCTGTATATTGAGGCTCCACTCCGATATAAGGCATTGCCTCCTCCATAAATCTGCGAATAACAGGGGCAACTGTTATACCCGCTGTTACAGGCTGAACTGTAGGCTCATCAAGAATAATAAGTACTGCAATTTGTGGATCATCTGCAGGTGCAAAAGCCACAAATGAGGAAATACGAAGTTCTTCGCCTTCCTGCTGATCGGCTATTTTTTCAGTCGTACCTGTTTTACCCGCGACCCTATAACCGACTGTATAAGCATTTTTACCTGTACCAATCGAAACAACACTTTCAAGCATTTCACGCATTGTGTCGGAAGTTTCCTTGGAAATGACCTGCCTTACTTCAGTTTTGCTAAAGCTTTGTACTACATTGCCTTCGGAATCTATGACTTCCTTTACTATATAGGGCTCAAGCAAAGTTCCGCCGTTTGCCACAGCCGAAACTGCGGTGATCAACTGAATAGGCGTTATGCTGAAGTTCTGACCGAAGGAATAAACTGCAAGGTCAATATCCTGCTTGAGATTATACAGGCCTACTGCCTCACCGGGAAGATCTATTCCCGTTTTGCTTCTCAATCCAAACGCATCTACATATTTAGTAAAATTACTATGTCCTATCTTAAAGCCCATTTGTATAAACGCGGGGTTGCAGGAGTTTTGTATTGCCTTTTCAAGGGTCTGCACTTGATGGGGATTATAGCTTCTCCAACAGTGAATCGTTTCAACGCCTACCTTTATGCTTCCGGTACAGTTAAATGTGCTGTTTGTGCTTACAACCGCTTCTTCAAGTCCCATAGATGCGGTAATTATTTTAAATGTCGAACCAGGATAATATGTAAAGCTGACCGCTCTGTTGCTCCACTGTGCGTACAACGCATTGCTTCGTGACGCTGCCTGCTCATCTTTATCCTCTATCTTTGAAATTGCATCTGCAAGGTCACTGTCAACAATAGTGAACGGCTCATTAGGGTTGAAGTCAGGATATGACGCCATTGCCAGAATGGCTCCGGTATTGGGATCCATAACTATACCGATAGCGCTTTGTTGTACTTTGTTATCGTTATATGCTATTTCGAGATTCTTTTCCAAATAGTGTTGAAGCACCTCATCAATAGTAAGAACCAGGCTGTTTCCGTCTTCTGCCTCGTAGTATATCTCATATTCCAGAGGCAGTTCCTCTCCTTTTGCATTAGTGGCTGTTACCATTCTTCCAACCGTACCGCTGAGCACATCGTCATACATATACTCGATGCCCGAGAGTCCCTGCTCATCTGAACCGACAAAGCCCAATACATGGGAAAGAAAATTGTTATAAGGATAATAACGGGTGCTGTCTTTGAGCATATACATACAACTTGCTAATTCTTTTTCCGTTATATATGCTCGTATTTCATCGGCTACATCCTTTTCGATTCCTCGTGCAATAACAATATAGCTAGATGTGTTCTGTGTTTTTTGATAAACCGTGCTATATTCAACACTGAGTATCTCGCTGAGTGCCAAGGCAATGTCAGCACGCTGAAAATCATCCTCTAACTTATTACCCATCAATATCAGCATTTCCGTGCTTGCAGAAATTGCCAACGGCTTCATATTTGTATCATATATTGTGCCGCGAGTGGGATAGAGTATCTTTTCACGCGTTTGCAGGTTTTCAGCTTTTGACTGATAAAAGTCATAATTTATGACCTGCATATAGAATAGTTTGACTATAACTGCGGCAAAACAGACAATTGCAAGGACAATAGCAACAAACTTTGTCCTCTTCAGCATACTGTTATCTGCGCGTTTATCACTCATTTATTTTCTCCCTTGATGCAAGTAGGGAGCGAGAAATGATATAACATTCCTCACTCCTCCATAAACATATATATCTCGAGTTTAGTTCAAGTATTCCAAAAGTATGTTAAAGGTTCTGCTTATACCCGACAGTACAGCGGAATCATTCTGCTCAGGCTCGGCAATACGAACTCTTTCTTCATTGGAAAGCTCCACATATGAGATATTCGTTTTGTCCAACTTTACCATTCCCAAAACATTGACAGCATAATCCTCTACATATTCAAGATTATACATCTGTTCTCTCTTTGCGTTAAGGCTCTTCTCCTCATCTGCAAGTTCTGCCATCTGGGTCTTAAGTCTGCTATTTTCAGCAGCAAGTTCTGCAGACTGCATATTGAGAAAGATAATGGCAATCAGCGTAGCGAAAAAGCATACCGCTATAACAGCATACTTAATATAGGGTACTTTTGCCTTTTCGGACTTTCTTCCCTGTATGCTCTTAATCTCTTGGGAATCAAGCTCAGTATTCAGTTCTCTTGCAGTGCTTTCTTTCCAAGCATAAGCAGTCATTGCTTTTCCTCCTTTTATATTCTTTCAGCTATTCTCAATTTTGCGCTTCTTGCGCGTGGATTCTCGGTTTGTTCTTTATCCGATGCAACCAGTGCTCCTTTGGTTATCAGCTTAAGAGTGGGCTTTTTTCCGCATACACAGACCGGAAAATCAGGAGGGCAAGTGCAACCTTTTGCTTCTTTTGCAAAAATCTGTTTTACGATTCTGTCTTCAAGTGAATGGAAGCTTATAACCGCTATTCTTCCACCCTTTGCCATCAGCTTTACCGCATCGGCAACAGCCTTTTCCTCAGCGTGAAGTTCACCGTTTACTTCTATGCGCAGTGCCTGAAAGGTTCTTTTTGCTGGATGTTGTTTTTCTCTTCTTGCCGCTGCAGGCATTGCATTGCGAATTATCTCTGCCAACTCAAGTGTTGTATCTATCGGTCTGTTTCGTTCGATTGCCGCCGCAATTGCAGGAGCAAATCTCTCTTCGCCATAGGTTGATATTATTCGGATCAGTTCACGTCTGTCATATCCGTTTACCACATCGTAAGCGGAGAGGCCTTCGCTCCTGTCCATTCTCATATCCAACGGCGCATCCTTCATATAAGAGAATCCTCTTTCAGCGTTATCAAGCTGATAAGATGAAACACCCAAGTCAAAAAGGATTCCGTCTATTTCGTTGATTCCCATACTGTGAAGGACATCGTATATATTTTCGAAATTGCTTTTTACAAAGGTTATATTGGAAAACTCTGCCAATCTCTTCCCTGCCGCCGATAATGCATCATCATCACGATCGAAACAGATAAGCCTTCCATTTTCTCTAAGTCTCTGCGCTATCAAATAGGAGTGTCCGCCACCGCCGGTGGTGGCATCCACATAGATGCCGTCAGGCTTAATGTTGAGCCCCTCGATGCACTCATCCGGCATTACTGAAAGATGACTAAACTCCACGATCAAACACCCATATCATCCATCAGCGCTGCAATATCTTCACTTGTTACATCGCTGTTATAACGCTTCCACGCTGCAGTATCCCATATTTCCGCTCTGTGCTGCATACCAACTATAGTCACTTCCTTAGTCAGTCCTGCATATTCACGAAGAGAATTAGGGATTATTATTCTTCCCTGAGCGTCAGGCTCGCACACCGTACTGTCTGAGAAGAAACGCTGCATTTTTCTTGCTTTTGAGGGCAAAGCGGCGATTTTGTTTTCAAACTCATCCCAATCGGCTTTAGAGTAGACGTTGAGACAGTTATCCAGACCTTTGAAAACAACAAAGCCCTCTCCAAGCTCTTCACGCAGCTTGACAGGGAAAATCATACGGCCTTTTGCATCGATATTATGCTGATATTCGCCTCTCATCGTCCACCCTCCTTCCTTTTATGCCACAAAGTGGATACAAATCACCACTAATCACCACTAAGTATCTTTATTATAATAGGCACTCCTTGAAATTGCAATAGTTTTTTGTGAATTTTTTTATAAGAAATATGCCTTTTTTCGATTATTTTTTTGCCTTTTTGATAATTTCGAACACTTGTTCGAATATTTTCCGAATATTATATTAAAAAGCGCACACAATATATTAAAACCGTCGAAAGGATGATATATTTATGACCGACCTTAAATGCAATGTAACCAACTGTACCAACAACGAGCGCAATCTGTGCATCCGCCCCAACATCACTGTTGACGGAAGTACAGCACAGACAAGTTGTGACACATATTGCCACAGCTTTAACAGAAGAACCGAAGGCGCAAAAAACTCAATTCTCGGTACTCCCTCCGCTAAAAAAGAAACCGATATTAAATGCTCTGCAACTCAGTGCACCTATAATTCCGATAACTACTGCACTGCAACTCAGGTAGAAGTTGGCGGAAACGGCGCTTGCCGCTGCAGTGAAACCGAATGTACCACATTCACCAAAAGATAATAAACGCAATAAAAAAACACATTGGAGCGCTATGCTTCAATGTGTGTTTTGTTTTTGGATTAAGTTTTACAAAGCAAGAAACTCTTTGACTCTTTCAGGCACATTAGCTGCTCCGAAAACCGCAGTTCCCGCAACAAGAACATTTGCGCCTGCCTCTACAGCCAAAGGTGCCGTTTCAAGGGTTATGCCGCCGTCTACCTGAATATCACAGTTAAGTCCAAGACGATCAATTTCAGCACGCAAAGCGCGGATCTTGGGCAAGGATTCAGGCATAAAGCTCTGTCCGCCAAAACCGGGCTCAACAGACATTACAAGTACCATATCACACAAAGGCAGATACTTGAACACTTCTTCCGCTGCAGTTTTGGGCTTAATAGTAATTGCGGTCTTTACGCCCTTTGACTTGATGTATTTAAGCAGTTCTTCCGCATCACAGTTTGCCTCAACGTGGAAGTTTACGAGATCAGCGCCTGCAGAAACAAAAGAATCGGCATATTTCTGAGGATCGGTTATCATAAGATGCACATCAAGGAAAGCATCGCTATCCTTTTTAAGAGACTTAACTATTTGAGGTCCGATGGAAAGATTGGGGACAAAATGTCCGTCCATAACGTCAACATGAATAAGCTGTGCTCCTGCTTCGGAAACCATCTTTACATCTCTGCCCAGATTAGCAAAATCAGCAGATAAAATTGAAGGGGCTAATTTGATCATAACTATCTATATCCTCCGTTAATTGTAATACAATTTAATAAATACAGACTCTACCCTGCCAATGCCCATTCACCATAGGCAAAGACTGAGCATAATCTATATCGTCGGGCACTATCGTGCCGTTTATATACCGGGGCACTTTCCGTTTTATCGGGAGTGCTCCGCTTTATTTTACACCATTTTTTGAAAATAGCAAATATATTTATTCAATATTTTTCCCAAAGTGGGAACTTTTTTCTAAAAACTAAGTCAAAAGAACTATAAAGGCCCCGAAAAACTAAAAACATCAGGAGTTGATCGATTATGAAAAAGATTCGCGCACTCTCATTGGTTATTGTTTGCCTTTTGCTTTTTACCGCATGCTCTTCTGCCAAAGGAGAAACAGCTATGTCCCCCGGAGTAAACGATTTCGGCGGGAAGACCGAAGCTGCCGTTGACAAGGACATTTATTACGATGCCCCCTCGATGGATATTATGCCCGAAGAACCAGGCGCATCTATGGATACTTCCACAGTATCTTCCGCATCTACCGACTCATTGCTTTCAGACAGAAAACTCATAAAGAACGGCACCTTCACCCTTGAGACCCTTGAGTATGATAAAACCATTACCGCTATAGAGCAGCTTGCCGTAAGCAGTGGCGGCTATGTTCAGGACAGCACTGTCCGCGGCACAGGCGCGGTCTCCTATGGATACAGCTATCAGCTCCGCTATGCAAAATATGTTATCCGTATTCCCGCTGACAGTTTTGGCAGTTTTGAGGCATCGCTGTCCCAATGCGGTTCAATTCTCTCCCGCAATGTAAATGTTAACGAGATTACCGATTATTATTATGATACCGATGCAAGGCTGAAATCTTTGCAAGCACAGGAATCCCAGCTTCTTGCACTTTTGGAAAAGGCAGACTACCTTGACGCTATCATTCAGCTGCAGGAAGAGCTTGGAAATGTTCGTTATGAGATAGAAAGTCTGCAGGGTACATTACGTCGACTGGATAATCAGATCGCCTTCAGCACAATAACCATCAATGTTAACGAAGTCAGCGAGCCTACAGTTGTAACCGTTGCTCCCAAGACATTGGGCGAGCGTATTTCCTATACCTTCTCAAGCACTTGGTATAGCCTGACCGAATCGGTCAAGGATTTTATAGTATTTTTCTTGGGTAACATTATAGTTATTGCAATTTGGATAGTCATTATAGTTGCCGCTGTATTGATAATCAGATATAGCATAAAGCGCAGAAGGAAGAACGCGCTCAAGGCAAAATCCGAAGAGACTAAAGACTAAAAGCAATTATCATTCTTTTTCTTTCCTTAATCCCTATAAAAGAAATCGACCTGCTGTTCAGGTTGC
>CAZOSH010000060.1:0-7346 GCA_964582395.1 uncultured Oscillospiraceae bacterium
GTACATCGGGCTCGGTGGGCACATCAGGCTCGGTAGGTACATCGGGCTCGGTAGGCACATCGGGCTCGGTGGGTACATCGGGCTCGACGGGCACATCTGTGCCCGCCGTCGGGTCATCGACGGGAGCATCGACGGGAGCATTATTCGGTTGCTCATTTACGCAACCGCTGAGCAATGATGCTGCTATTAATATTGCTAATAAAAGACTTAGTGCTTTTCTCATTTTTTCGCCTTCTTTTTACTGTGCAATAATGATGGGGCGCAAAACCGCCCACATATCGTGACCGAATGCAGAGGTCATTATCGCCTTACTTGTCGTACTGTCCAGCAATTCGCGATTATTTAGATCGGCAAGCTGACCATCACCTGCATACATATATATGGTTATTCCACTCTCTTGGCAGATCAGCAGATCCCCAATCATCATATTATAATTAAAGTTGCGTGTCCGCTCGCCCTTGTCATATACCTCACCATTGGTTCGATAACCGCCGTAAAGGGTAGGAACGACCATTGGATAGTACTTATTAAACATATCAAGGGTGTAGTAATTCCTTTTACCTACAAACAAAGATGATATCAACGCACTTTCTGTAGGCAGATCGATGGTAATACCCGATTGAGCATACATTTTCTCCGTTATTTCAAATGGTGTTGCCTTAAGGAAGGTGTCAAGGCTGCGGCAATAGTCATATATACTCTTCTGCTGAACATTAGTCAATGTTTTTGTCACATATACTTCGGGACAGTTTACATAAAGACCACAAACGGTGCTTTCACTCTTGATAGTTTTTCCGTAAAGTGATGGGTCTTCATTGACCTTAACAGTATAGCAGACCATTCTGCTCTCACCGGGTGCAAGGGTCACTGTCCAGCTCAGGCTGTCTCCGCTCTTTTTCTGCGCGCCGCTGACATAGGTAGTTCCCGAGGGTACATTATCCTTTATCTCTAAGGTTGCCGCGGTATCACGGTCATTGCGAAGGAAAAATCCATAGGTTATCTCCTCACCCAGATCAGCGGTAATACCGGTGGGATGGCTGCTGATCTTTTCGGCATAGATATCCTGCATATATTCCATACGGATCTTGGTCTGATCGGTTATCTTGATGCTTCTATGATAATCGGTCAGGCGCATTATACTCCATATTTCCTTGCCCCAGAAATAGTAATAGTTACCTTCATTAAAAAAGGTGTCTATTTTGCGATATTCTACGCTGCCGTCAATCTCCCATTTATGTTGATTGTTCGCGTGGTCATAGTTACCGCCGCCCTTTGATCCGTAATAAGAGCAATGGATAGCGTAGCCGTTACCCACATAAAGCAGAATATGTCCCGCAGGGCCGCTATGGCAAAGTGCTATCATATCACCGGGCTGAAGGATACTTAAAAACTCATTTTTTATCTTTTCTTTTTGAGCCGCAGTCTCGGTTCCTGTGGGAACATAGCTCCACATGCTGTATTCCTTGGCTTTTGCCATTTGTGCCGCTGTCCAGACCTGTGGAGTAGTCATATCTATTCCCCAAGCCTGCCAGACCACATCCTTTATAAAAGGCGAACAGCTGCTGTTGTAATTGATCTGCGAAGTTGCGTCCTCCGGCGAAGTTTTAAAAACTTCAAACCATCTTTCAGAATTTACTGTAAAGTAGCTATCCTCATACTGATTTGCGCTTGCTCTGGCAAGAAATGCCTTTGCGACTACTATCAGCGCTTCGGCTTCCTTTGAAGGATACTCCACCTCTCCCTCAGGACCGGGGATATAGGGTAAAACCGCAGGCATAGGCAAAGTGCGTTCACGCCTGAGAGATGGGCGCAGGACGATAAACTTGTCAGCTCCAAGTCCCGTCATAAGAGCAAGCTCCGAGGAATAGGGCGACAGCATTTCTGAAACGCGGGGATTCATATCAAAAACAAGTCCGTCCCCGGCGTACATATATACTCTTGTTCTATCATCTTCTTTGGTAATAAGAATGTCGCCCAAAAGGAAATGATAGGTGTAAAGATCCTTCACCCTTTCGTAGCCCATAGAGGTATTGGTTATTGTGTTAAAGCCACCGTAAAGGCCGGGTACACACATTTCACCATACTCGCTACTGACATTGAGAGTGAAATATCCGTCACTTGTTGCATCGAAAAAGCTGTCGATCAAAGTGCTTTCGTCAGGAAGATCCAAAATCATTCCTGCCTTGGCATAGATCTGATTTACAAGCTCTGTACCTGTAACTGCACTGCCCTCGACTTCCTTGAGGGCTGCAAAAAGCTTTGTTTGAGCATCACTGCTTAGGGATCTTCCTACATATATCTTCCGCGCATTGACATTCAATCCGCCGACTACACTTTCACTGTATATTGCCGCACCGTAAAGGGAATCATCTTCCTTGACCTTTACAGTATAAGAAACCGAAATACTCCCCCCCGCGGGGACGGTGACTTCCCAAGTAAGGATGCTTCCCCTGACATTTTGAGCACCGCTGACATAGGTGGTTCCCGTAGGAACCGTGTCGGCGATATCAAGGGTTGCATCGGTGTCACGGTAATTGTGCAAGAAGAAGGTGTAGGTTATCTCCTCTCCAATATCTACCGTCTGCCCTTCAGCATAGGAGCAAACCTTTTCTGCATAGATATCCTGCATGTTTTCAAGGCGAATCTTTGTCTGCTCGGTTATTTTGCAATCGTAGGCCTGATAAGGGCTGAGTATGGAAAACACCTGAGAATCCCACAGATAGTTATGTTCTCCCTCGGTGAAAAACTCATCCACCGTCATCCATCTGACCGAGCCGTAACGCTCTTCGTTGTCACGGTTCTGAACCTCTTGATAGCTGGAACCTGTGGCGTGGATACAAAATCCATTGCCAATGTAGAGCATAATGTGTCCTGCGACGTTGGTTCTTGCGTAAGCAACCAGATCACCGGGCTTAAGGATATCAAAAAACTCTTTCTCTATCTCTGCTCTTTCCTCATCGGTGGTCACATCGGTAGGCACAACGGAGAATATTTGCATATTCTTGTCCCTTGCCTCTTGAGCTGCGGTCTTGCCGATTTTTATTCCCAGCGCCTGATAGAATACATCATCGGTAAAGGGTGAGCAGCTTGTATAATAGGTATGCTGCGAGGTTGCATCCTCGGGCGCGTTCACATAGCGCTCGGGGCGGTATTCCGCTTTATTCACATATTTGACATCGGCATACTGTGTGTAGTGACCGCGGGCAAGCCAAGCCTTTGCAACGGCAACCACTGCCTCCGCCTCAGGAGTGGGATATTCCACCTCTCCGAAATCGGGGGCATCCTTGCTGATGTAGCTTTCGGGCAGGCTGACCTGCACCTCGTTCTGTGTTGACGTTGGAGAAGGCGCAATAAGCAGCACCGCTCCTGCTATGCCCGCAAAAATCGAGCATAATGTTGCCACTATTAAAACAGCTGCCAATGATTTTTTCATATCAGGATCATCCCTTTTTAAGATGTTTTATCTTGCCGCCGCGGGTCTTAATACTATAAACTCGTTCTTTATCAATAGATTTGCAAGGGTCTCGCCGCTTTTTGCTTCATCATACAGAGTGGGTGTGCCGAGATAGAGCAATCTTCCCTCTCCCGCATACATATATGTCCAACGGGTGTCGCCCTTGCGGGAAATAATAATATCGCCTATATACAGATCCTGCGCCGTTATACCGCGGGTGCGGGTGTGAAGCTTTTCGCAATCCACAACCAGCTTTCCGCCGTAAAGAGAGCTTACGAGCATAGGCGCGAACTCACTGCTTTGGTCTATCTGCATATGCTTTTGGTCATCGCCGTAGTTTTTAAACAGACTCTCCATAACATTTGAAGCATTTACAAGAGAAATATCTATCCCCAGCTTTGCATAGATATCCTCTGCCAATGTAAGGCTTTTGCTGTCATAGATATTGAGATATTTTATCTCTTTTGCAATGCGCTCCTGCTCATCCTTTGTCAAGTGCTTGCCGATATATACCGGTCTTCCCGCTACACCGACACCGCCAACCGTTGCCAAGTCAAACCATACATATCCCTTGTCATAAAGACTGCTGTCATCATTGACCTTAACTGTGTAGGAAAGCGTCACGCTCTCCCCCGCCTTAAGCTTTACGCTATGCAAAAAGAGGTTGTTTTGTGGCTTCATATCGCCGCTGACAAAGCTTGTGCCGTTGGGGATGCCGTCGGTTATTTCAATGGTTTTATCCGTCTTGCCGTCATTGCGCAGGTAAAGTGAATATGTTATCTCCTCACCGAGGTCGGCGGTTATTCCGCCGGGGTGCGTGCTTGTTTTTTCTACATAGACATCAAGCAGATTGTCAATTCTGTTCTGTGTCTCCTCGGTAACCATTGCGTCGGGGTATTTTATCATAGGTCTGACAAGCGCCCAACACTTTTGATTCCAAAAATAGAAATAATTATCCTCTTGGAAAATAGTCTCAAGCGCCCGTCTTTCCACCGTTCCGTTGGGCTCGATGCGATCCTTGCCCTCTGCCTCATTGAAAGCGCCGCCGCCTTCCCAAGAAAGCCAGGTGGAATGGATAAGCTGACCACCGCCCACATAGAGCATTGCGTGACCGCCGCTTCCGTCAGCATAAAGGCAGGTCAATATGTCGCCAATCTGAATGGAACGTTTAAACTGCTCAAGAATGGATGCTTTTTGCTCCTCGGTCTCGGTGCCCTTGATGTAATATGTAAAGGCGTGCATATCGGTGCTCTGCATAAAACGAGACACCCCGTATGAGCCCATATCTATTCCCAATGCCTCCTTATAGACATCGTGGCAAAATGCGGCACAATGGGTATATGTGGTAAACTGAGAGCTTGCATCCTCGGGGCTGTATTCCCCTGCTATGAGTCGGTAGGTCACCTTGTCGTCAACAGTACCGTTTACAAGCCGCATTGTGTCATATTGCAGATTTTTTCCGCGGGCAAGATAAGCTTCGGCTACCCTGACCACCGCCTCCATCTGCGAAGATGGAAAAACCATCTGCTCCGTCTCTTTTTCAGAAACATTTTCCTTGTGTTTGTCCGATTTATCACAGGCGGCAACCAAAGAAATGAGCATAAAAACTGCAAGCAAAAAGGCTGTCGTCTTTTTCATCTTTTTCTTCCTTTCATAAGGGTATACATACCTAATAATATTGTAAAAAATATCTGTTGAAAAGTCAATTAATATATATTCTTTTCACAAAAATTAACAGAGGGAGAAATGCTCTTGCATTTCTCCCTTTATATCTTTATTCTTTCTTATCTATCCATTGCGGGGCGGATGACAACAAAGCGATTATAGCCCAAAGCGCTTGTAAGAATCTGATTGGAAGCTTCTACATCCTGCATACCAAACTTTACGCTGCTGATCGTGAACAGCTTGCCTTCGCCTGCATACATACATACTACTGTCTTTCCGACCCTGGGAACGCAAATGAGAATATCACCTATCATAAGCTGACAGCTGAGCATTCCCTTGGTTCTGTATCCACCCCAACGCTCTGTATCGGTAACAGTATAATAACCTCCGTAAAGAGTCGGTGCAAGCATACTGATATAAGGACTTTCACTGTTCAGTGCATAATGAGTCTGGGACTCCATAAAGGAAGTCATAAGGCTGTTAACGATATCTTTTCCTTTTTCAAGGTCTATCGTTATACCTGCAGCGGCATATATCTGCTCTGCGAAATCGGTATCATAAACACCGGTAGGCGCAGTGATTTTATTAAGCTCTTCGGCAATTTTTGCCTGCTGCTCTGCGCTCAGGTTTCCGCCAATATATACGGGCTGACAATTTACGTTTACTCCGTCAACGGTGCTGACAGATTCGATCACGTCTCCTACCTTAACTCCATCCTTGACCTTAACGGTAAAGCTTCGGGTTCTTGTCTCTCCGGCAGGGATGCCCACTGTCCATTTGATAGTGTTTCCCTCCACCTTCCCGATGCCGCCGTTTACCAATGTGACATTTCCGGACAGATTTTCCACTATCTCTACCACGGTGTCGGTTTCACGTCTGTTTTCGATGCTGAAGGTATATGTGATCTCATCCCCCGCCTTAACGGTATGGCCTACCGTTGCTGTGGTCAGCTTTTCGGCATATATCTTCTGCATATTATTTATGCGGTTTACAGTCTCTTCGGTGGGCTTTGCATCGGTGTGTCTGAGTGTGGGACGGATGATCCCCCACCACTTCTCGCCAAAGAAATAGTACTTATCGTCGGTATCCATAAGGCTGTCGAGGGTCTTACGCATAACCGTGCCCTCTTCTTCAAAGTACTCGGTCATCTTGGTGTAATCGTAGTTACCTACATGACCCGCGGCAGAGTGAAGTATCTGTCCGTCGCCAATATAGAGCAGTGCGTGTCCGCTGTTTCCGTACTTATGACGGCAGCAGAGAATATCACCTGGCTGAAGCTTTGAGCAGAACTCCTCAAAGGTCTTCGCCCTCTGGTCATCGGTCATAGCATCTACAACAGTGTGTGACCATACCTGAATTTCAGTATCATTATGCAGTAGAAATGTTGTCCAGTCAACGATATCAATACCCAAAGCGCGATAATATACATCATAAGTCCATGATGCGCAGTTGGTGTACCAAGTAAACTGAGAGTTTGCATCCTCGGGATTATACTTAAGGCGATCAGGACGACGGATATTGTTCTCAAGCAATTCTGTCGATTTCACTAAAGAAGAGTCATCATACTGCAAATAATTTCCTCTTTCAAAGAAAGCCTCAGCAGTTACCACTAATGCCTCTTGAACAGCAGAAGCAAACTCCCTTTTATCATCGTACGGAATATCCTGCAACTGTTTGTCGGTTTCCTTTTCTTCATTTGATATCTCAGGATCTTCCGGCTCATCGGGTTTTGCAGGTTCATCGGGATCTGTGGGCTCATTAGGATTTGCGGGATCGTCGGGATTTGCGGGCTCGTCGAGATTTGCGGGCTCGTCGGGATTTGCGGGCTCATTAGGTTCATTCGCTGAGGGTTCGTCATTTGCAGGCTTTTTCTCTTCACCGCAAGCGGCAAAGATGGTCAATGCCATAATTAAAGCCAGCAATAATGCCAAAGTTCTTTTCATTGTCTCTGTCTCCTTCCTATTCAAAAAAGGAGATGCGCAGGGCATCTCCTTTTAATCTTTAATCAATTACTGTGCCATTGCGGGACGGATGATAACAAACTTATCGTTTCCGATAGTGCTTGTCAGCGCATTCTTGGAGTCAAGGAGGCTCAGCAGAGCGACCTTGCCTTCGTCAAGACAAAGCACCTTGCTTCCGCCTGCTATCATATAAGTAGAGGTCTTGCCGCCTTCGGTGCAAATGACGATGTCACCGATCATAAGCTGATTTACCTGAGGAGTCTTGG
>CAZOSH010000061.1:0-7294 GCA_964582395.1 uncultured Oscillospiraceae bacterium
TTGCGCCCTTTTCAAGAGCATATGCTGCATCTACGATCTCTGCAGGGGTGGTGGGAAGGCTGCTTGCCTTGACGACTGCATCAAGAGTACAGCCAGCGTTCATTTCAACCTTACCTGCTTCGGTCTTGTTGTCGTATTTAATAATATCACCGGTAACAGTGATCTTGTCGCCAACTTCAAGGGTATCAGCGCCTTCGCCCTTAAGACGGAATGCCTGAATAGGCTTATCGGTCATATCGCCCACAACCATAGTAACTGTGATATTGCCATAACTTGCATCCCAAGCGGTATCAATAGAAGTAATAACACCGGTCAAAGTGTACTTGTGTCCACCGGAAAGAGCACCGCCGAGTTCAAGCTCGTAGGCTGCGTTGATGATATCTTCGGGAGTTGTATAAATTGTGGGACCTTCAGCAGGTGCCAAGGACTCAGCAACTTCCTTAATCATAAGGTGTGCGGGGAACTGGCTTACACCGGTGTTGTCCGGAGTGATATAGGAAGACTCGGAGATGCAGAAGGTGTTGTATGTGCCGTAGGTTCCTACTACATACTTAACACCGTTTATCTCTGTCAGCCAAGCATTAACATCAGACTTATAGGTCCAGACTGTTCCCTCTTCGGTAGAATAACCGAGGTACTTGCTGATCTTGCCTGCATTGTCAACAGTCTTTGCATATACATAAGTCTTTGCACCGTCAATAGTGGTGTAGAACTTATAACCGCCATCTGCTGCTTCTGCGTAGAAGTCAAGACCCTCGGCAGGCTTAATGGAGGATTCGATATACTTGTTATCGCTCTGGGTTGTTCCTACTGCGTAGAGAATATTGCCAAGAGAAACGTGATTGAGGAAGAACTTATAAGCTACGCCCTCTTCGGGAGCAGTGACGACACCGGTATTGTCAATCAAGGGCAGTTTGCGCTCAAAGGAAACCTCAATGGTCTCGCCGCTTGCACTCTTAATAGTTGCAGTAAGAGTGTAGGGAGTTTCGGCTTCATTTTTGAAGGGAAGGTCTACTGTCCAGAAGCTTTCTCTCTTGCTTTCGGTGATTGTGACCTGCTCAATGCTTGCAGCCCAGGTAACATCGAAGGTTGTTCCGTCAATGATAACCTTTGCAACTACATCGTAGTCACTGGAGGGAGCTTCTGCGTTGTCCTTATACATATTGAAGAGGTAAGATTTTGCATCTTCAATAGAAGGGCCTTTTGCTACAGGCTCTTTTTCACTAGAGCATGCTGCAAAAACGCCGAGACAAAGGACAGCAACGAGGACTAAAGATAAAATCTTTTTCATTGTGTTTTCTCCTTTATATTAAAATAAATTAGGGTCAATGAATGATCGCATCGTTTAAAGTATAGATGTTGATCTGATATGTGCCGTTACCCGTATTATTGTAATCGAAGTACTCAACAATACCCTTAACATCTATTGTTTTGCCTTGGAAATATTCTGCAGTAATAAGATTGCCGTTTGAATCCTTGAGAACCGCCGTTCTTACATCTATTGTCTTTCCGTCGACCTCGCAGGTAAGAGTCATTGCCCCCTTATCACTGCTACCCTCACTTGTTGTAGTGTAGACACTCTTGACAACAAGGTTCTTCATCGAGATAGATGTGGATACTGCAAGTTCCTGATATTTGAAGGTCTTCTGCTCATCACCGATAAGAAGGCTGATGTCGCTCAGGAACTTTTCAGCAGTGGTCTCGGTAAATGCAGGAGTATTGCCTTCATTTATCTTGACGGTATTTTCGGGATCCTCAGGTCGCATAGGCTTATAACCAAGCCCCGATACCTGATAAGTACCGTTAAATTCAGTAACAGTACCTGTGACTCTTACTCTGTTACCTTGAGCAAGTACATTTGTAAGAGCTGAAGTGTAGCCATAGAAAATCTGGAAACCATAGTACATCTCAGTCTCGGGATCGTACTCTTCTACAAAAGCCGTCCAATCACTGTTATGAGTGATAACACCTTCAAAAACAACCTTTGCACCAACATAATCGGAAATATTGGTTCTGAGTTCTCTCATGGTGACTTCCTGCGCCTCACCATACGGGAAGGTAGGATCTTTTTCTCCTGAGAATACATAAAGTTTCTCTTCTTTTGCCTGTGCTATTGCAGCGACAGCTATTTCACCGTATCGGTTATCGGATGCGCTGGAGCCGACACCTAATCCGCTTTGGAGTATCTCAATATTCAAATTTCGATACTCTTCCGAGTCGGCTGTTTTATACCATATCCAAACCAGATATCTGCCATTGCCGTCAAAGTTCCAACTATTATCATCAGATTCCATAATGATGGAAGTTGCGCTTGACAGTTTCTCTTTTGTAAAGTTAGATGCTGTCTTTCCCCACTCTTCAATCTTACCAGTTGACTCGGGGGTATTAACAGCAAGGTATCTTGCCTTGACAACACCTGTAGGATCAAAGGATGTAGGTACATCAAAATGGGTAGTGTCTCCGTCAATGAACATCTTGACAGTTACTTCTTGTTTCAGCGTATCAGAAGACTGATCAAACTTGACCTGCTCAACATAATCAATATGCTTTGGCTCTTCTGCAGCTTGCTCACCGCTTTTACAAGCGGTGAAGCAACTGACAAGCATACAAAGAAGGAGAAGTATTGAAAGTATACTTAAACTTCTTTTATTCATACTGGTAGCCTTTTTAATCTACTGTGCCTTTATTACTGACCCGCCTGATACTTACACTCAGCAACAGCATCAGAGAACGCCTTCTTGATCATACCGTCTACATCGGAAGTTTCGGTAGTGAAGCACTTCTGGATAAGCAGACCAACCTGGTCACGAGCAACCGAGGAACCGTTGAATGCGGGAGAAGAATAATAAGCATCTGCCTGATCGAGTGCAACCTTTACAGCGTAAGCCTGAATGTTCTTTGTGCTTGCGGATGCAAGGAACTCAGAATAAATGGGATGCTCCTGAACAGATTTGATAACGGGAGCGTAACCATTGTTCATAGAAATTGCTGCTTGGAAGTTGATATCGGTTGTCAGGAACTTAGCAAACAACCAAGTTGCCAGAACTTCCTGAGGATCGTTCTTCTTGAAAATACAAATAGAGGGACCCTGGGAGATAACCTTGGGCTTATTTGCATCTACCTGAGGAATAGTAGCAATACCTACTTCGAACTCATACTCGCCGTTGACCTGCTTGGGCTGCTGATATGTTGCGCCGCCGGTAGAACCGATACACATATAGCAACGGGTTGCAGAATCGTCCGCACCTGTGAACAGGTTGGATGTATAACCGCCGGAGATCTCTTCGGTAGTTACCAGCTTGTCTTCAAACCAAGTACGGAACTTCTTGACGAAGTTTCTGTTGGTCTCATTATCGAAAATGAAGTTCTCGCCTGTTGCACTGGTATAGTCGGAACCGTACTGCTCACACATAGTAATGAACCAGTTTGCTTCGGAGTCATAGCCAAGAGGAATGCAAGAGGGTTCGATCTCCTTGATCTTTCTGCAAACAGCTTCCATCTCATCCCAAGTGGTGGGAACCTTTAATCCGTGCTTTTCAAAGAAGGTCTTGTTGTAATAGAGAACTTCGGTGGACTTGGAGATAGGCAGGGTATACATCTTGCCATCACCGAAGGACATACCCTCAGCGTAGTAACCGGGGATAAAGTCAGCCAGCTGTTCATCAGTAAAACCGTACTCATCGTCCTCTATGAGAACATCAAGTGTCTGAACTGCGCCTGCACCATTGTACAGAGCAACATGGTCAGCATAGCAATATGCCAAATTGGGCTGATTGCCTACAGCGATCTCGGTCTTGACCTGATCTCTGACACCGTTGTAATCGCCGAGAGATTCATGCTCAACAGTAATGTTGGGATAGATCGCATTGAAGTCAGCGATTGCATCGTTCAGTATCTCCTGAAGTGCTGCGCCCATAGAATGATAAAATGTGATTGTGATCTGCTTTTCTGTATCGAAGCCGCCTTCGGGCATTACGAAATCAGCAGCAACACCGGTCTTTTTACAGCCTGCAAAAATACCAAGCATCGCAGCAGCCAGCATCGCAATCAAGAGGATTGAGGAAACTAACTTTTTCATTGTCATTGTCCTTTCATTTTTTTATTTAATAAAAATAATTAACCCTTAATACCGCTTCGTGATACACCCTTCATGATGTACTTGCGGAAGAAAATAAAGACAAGGAACAGAGGCAACGAAACAACTGCAACTGCTGCCATCTGTACAGGGATATCGGTTACGCCTTCAGCATTTGTAAATGCTGTACGCAAACCGTTTGTAATCAACCTGTGAGCGTCATCATTTGCAACCAATCGAGGCCACATATATGAGTTCCACGCACCCATCATCTTAAGTATAGTAATGGATATAATGGTGGGAAGCGCCAAAGGTATCATTACCTTCCACAGATACTTGAAATCACTTGTGCCGTCAACCTTTGCAGCAAGATACAGTTCATTTGGAATCTGCATAAAGTTCTGTTTAAGCAGATAGATATAGAACACGCTGACAAGGAACGGGACTATCAAAACTGTAAAGGTCTTCATCCAGCCAAAAGCGTTTACCGTTTGATAATTTGTAATGGTAAACAACTCACCAGGTATCATCATTGTCGCAAGCAGTGCAGCAAACAATGTATTTTTGCCCTTGAACTCAAGGCGTGCAAAAGCAAACGCAGAAAGAACAGTAATAACCAAAGAAAGAATCGTTGATACAATTCCGACAAACATAGTATTCACAAAAAGTCTTCCAAGTATCAGGTCTTCACTTGTGAACACTTCTACATAGTTCCTGAAGTCAAAAAACTCAGGAACAAGTGTGGGAATCGCTCTGCGGTATTCGTCCATATCCTTAAGAGATGAAATTATCATCCAATAGAACGGGAAAATAACGATGAATGCCATCACAATGAGAAAAGTATAAAGGAGTACCTGAGCAAGGATCTTAACAACCTTCTGCTTTGCCGATACCTTATGCATATCTCTGTCTTGCATTGTCTTGATCTGTGACATATCGGCACCTCCTTAATAATGAGTGTTCTTTTTGCTGACAGCAAGATTTATCATGGTGACAACAAAAATAATTGCAAAAAGAATAAGAGCTGCGGCACTGGCTGTTCCCTCCTGATTACCGATGGCTCGATAAATAAAGCCGACCATAGTATCGAGAGAATAGGGATTTCCAACAGGGCCTAGACTCTCACCGAATATACCAACAATGCTGGAATACTCTTTGAATCCGCCAATGAATCCTGTAATGACAACATATGCCAACATAGGAGAAAGCAGAGGTACGGTGATTCGGGTAAATACTCTTGCTTTGGAAGTACCGTCGATCTTTGCAGCATCATAATACTGCTTATTAACGCTCTGCAAGCCGCCTAACAAAATAAGTATCTTAAAAGGCAATGCATTCCAGACAATGTACACCACCATAACAACTATATTTGCCCAGTAGCTTGATCCCGCATTAGTCCAATTGATATACTCTCCACCAAAGAACTCGATCACATTATTGATAATACCGACCGAGTCAGGTCTCGTCCCGCCGCCGATTATCATATTGAACATTGCTGCAAAGACCATTCCTATTGCAATGGAGTTTGTTACATAGGGCAGGAAGAATATAGTCTGCAAAAGTCTCTGCAGGGGTTTGATTGCATTAAGACATACTGCAATCAAAAGTGCCAAAAAAGTAGAAATAGGCACTGTAAGTACGCAAAGTAGAACTGTGTTCTTAAGACACGTGATGAAACCGGGGTACTCTAAAACTCTGGAAAAGTTTGAAAATCCGAAGTTAAACTGAACACCGGCAACATCCTTCATCGTTGTATAGCCTTCAAGAAGCGACATTCTGATAGTGTTGAAAATGGGCCAAATGGTAAATATCAGAAGAAGCACAATTGCAGGCGCAAGATAAAGCCATGCTTTCCATTGATGTTTACTGGTTACCATTGTTTCACCTCAAAAATATTCTTTCTTCGGTTTCCTTATTAAATACGAATACCTTATAGGGCTTCAGCGAATATCTGATTTCTCCTGCATTGGGATCATATTTATCATCAGCATTGACAATAGAACGAACAATGGGATTGACCGAAGCAGGATGCTCGGTAACAAGGCTGACGTCACGACCCATAACCTCAACATTGTTAAGCTTGCAATGCATAGGACCGTTTTCATCGGGAATGAAGCCTTCAGGGCGAATACCAACAGTTACTTCCTGATCAGGAACTCCAGCAGCATCAAGTACTGCTTCACCACCGATATACAGCTTCTCCCCTTCTATCTTGCCATTGAAAACGTTAATGGGAGGAGTTCCCAAGAACTTTGCAACGAACAGGTTTATGGGATTATCATAAACCTCCTGTGGCTTGCCGATCTGCTGAACAACACCAAGCTTCATAACGACGATCATATCGGAAATAGACATTGCTTCTTCCTGATCGTGGGTAACGAAAACTGTAGTAATACCTGTTTCCTTCTGAATTCTGCGGATCTCTTCACGGGTCTGCAGACGAAGGCGAGCATCAAGGTTTGAAAGAGGCTCGTCAAGAAGAAGAACTCTGGGCATCTTAACCAATGCACGGGCGATTGCAACACGCTGTTGCTGTCCACCCGACAACTCGCTGGGCTTACGGTCCATAAGCTCATCGATCTGAACAAGCTTTGCGGTGGAATATGCGCGGTCAAGCATTTCCTGCTTGGAAAGTTTATCAGCACCCTTGAGATTCTGCAGTGGGAACAGAATATTCTGCTTCACTGTCATATGAGGATAAAGAGCATAGTTCTGGAAAACCAAGCCTATTCCTCTGTTTTCGGGAGTAAGATTAGTAACATCTTCATCACCAAAGAATATCTGACCGCTTGTGGGAGCCTGCAAACCACTGATCATATACAGTGTGGTGCTCTTTCCACAACCCGAAGGTCCAAGAAGACCAATCAGTTTACCGTCGGGGATTTCAAAGGTAAAGTCATTGACTGCTACTACTTCTTTTCCCGCTTTCTTATCACGGCTGGGAAAGATTTTTGTCAGATTCTGCAATACAACTTTCATACGATTCCCTCTTCCAACATATATAATTTGTTATTTTAAATTACAAAACACCTGTACCCATCAATAATCCTGTCGGGCAACATGCTCTGCATGTAATTTCTTTTTGTACTCTGTCAACTCTTGTGGGCTGGCAAAAATATTTTGGCTGGGAAGATCAATTGCAACGGTTCCCGCGAAATAGTCATGAATTGTAAGGTTATTTTTGGTAACCAAAACCATAATGATCTGTACAAGTCCTAT
>CAZOSH010000062.1:0-7292 GCA_964582395.1 uncultured Oscillospiraceae bacterium
GTTTCCCGTCAGGAGAACGCTGCCAACCGTGCTGCTAAGACCGCACTCAAAACTCAGCTTAAGAAGTTTGATGCTGCTGTTGCTGCCGGCGAAGGCGATCTTGATGCAGTTTATCGTGAGTCGGTTTCCGTCGTCGATAAGACTGTTGCTGCCGGTGTAATCCACAAGAACGCCGGTGCAAGAAAAAAGAGCCAGCTTTCCAAGAAGCTCGCATCTGCAAAGTAAGTTAATTTAACTTCAAAAATCCCAACTGAGTGGTTGGGATTTTTTATTTTCCGCCGTGCAGACACAAAAAAGGCTTTGGAGTGATCCAAAGCCTTTTTACTGAATTATTCTTATTTGTGGATATACAGAACACCCATGGTATTCTCACCGCAATGGCAGGAAACTGTGCAGCCTGCGCGGGTGATAAATATCTCATCAAAATTGCCGCACTCCTTGACTGTCTTAAGCGCCAAGTCGATAAGCTCCTGAGAAATACCGCTGTGGGTAATGAATATTCTGTCAGTACGCAGCTCGTCCACATTTGCAAGACGATCCTGAATGTAGCTTACCATACACTTATCGTAAGGACCGCGGTACTTTTTAGCGGCATCCATTGTGCCGTTCTGAACCTCGATACAGGGCTTCAGCTTCAGCAGATTTGCGCCGAATGCCAATACTGCGGAGCATCTTCCTCCCTTTGCGAGATAATCAAGGCGGTTAAGAATAAAACTTGCATCAACCTTGTCAACAAAGACCTTCAGCTTTTCGACGATCTCCTCTGCGGAAAGTCCCTGCTCGGCCAGCTGACAAGCCTCGATCACCACGTGGCCGTGACCTGTGGAAAGATTGCGGGAATCCACAACATAAACATTGTCAAACTCCTCTGCGGCAAGGCAAGCATTCTGATAGCAACAAGAAAATCCCGAGCTGATATTGATATGGATAACCGCATCATACTTGGGAGAAAGTTCTTTAAATCGGTCTGTATAGTCACCAATGCTCAGTGCAGCGGTGGTGCACATTTTGCCGCCTGCAGAAACGTGGGCAAAGATATCGTCGGGGACTATCTCTACGCCGTCTTTATAATGCTTTTCATCTTTTACTACGTACAGGGGGAAAACTTCAACGCCAAAGCGCTCTACAAGCTCTTTTGAAAGGTCGCAGGTGCTGTCGGAAGTTATTTTGATATTCATTCTTCATCTCTCCTGACTGTTTGCTTCAAAAATAGTATATGTTATATACTATCATATCTTTTCAAAAAAATCTACCCTTTTATTTATGGTTGACCTTGCGGCTTCAAAGTGATAAAATTATAGCCATAATTCTTTTAGGAGGTCTGCTGTGAAAAAGCTGATCTGTCTATGCCTTGCCCTGCTCTTTACAGCAGGCTGCGGCATTTTATCACCCAATGACAACAAAGACGATTCCGGCCGTCTTTACGGCTGGTTTGAGGACTATATAACAGCTCCAGTAGGAACATTCTGTATGTATAATACAGCGGATACCATCCCTTATAATATGACCAAGCGTTGTACTTCAAGGCTATATGCCCAATTGCTGAATGACAGTCGCGACGGCTATTACTTTACGGGTGACCTTGCTCTTTCCGCGCCCGTTGCCGAAGATGACAGCGGCACAGTGTGGAATATCCCGCTCCGCCGCGGCTACCTTTGGCAAAACGGCGATGAGATAACCGCCGAGGATTTTGTCTACAGTATGCAGCAACTTCTTGACCCCAAGGCGGCAAATAAGCAGGCTACCATTATCGCATCAAGCGGTTATGCTCCCATAAAAAATGCCAATGAATATTTTTTAGGCAAATGCTCTTGGGACGATGTAGGAATCAAAAAGCTTGATACTTATACCATTCAGCTGACCACCGCTAAAAAAGTGTCAAGCGAGCTTATTATGCGCACCTTTGAGACCCCCTACACCATGCTGGTCTACAAACCTCTTTATGAGCAATACCGCAATGAAAACGGCACTTCGGCTTACGGCACTACCCTTGAAAGCTTTATGAGCGCGGGCGCATTCCATCTCACCGCTTGGGAACCCGATGCAAAATATACCTTTACCACCAACCCTGACTATATTTTTGCCGACCTGTATTCTATAGAAGGAATAAATGTATCGGTCATTGCCAATTCCACCACCGCAACCGAGCTGTTCCTCAGCGGAAAGCTGGACTATCTTTCTATTTCTTACTCCGAATGGGAACGCTTTGAGGACGATCCCCGCGTATATGAGTTTTGGGGCAATTCCCTTCAGTATATGTTCATCAATCTCGGCAATCCCAACCAAAACGGATTGCTCGGTAATCTAAACTTCCGCAAGGCGCTTTATTACGGCGCCGACCGCGTGGCTCTTTCGGAAACCATTGGCGCTATTCCCGCTACCCGTCTTGTCAAAAAAGCGGTGGTAGGCAACCCCGACACGGGTACTCCCTTCGTTGAGATGGAGGGCTCTGACTCCTACATAGATGACGGCTACACGGTCTATAATCCCCCCCTTGCCAACGAGTATCTCACAAAAGCCTTTGAAGAGTGCAATCTCACAAGCGCCGCAATGGAAATATATTACGGTGAAACAAGCACCCACGCAAAGCCCGCCACCGAGATAATGGACAGTCAATATGAAAGCGTATTCAGCGGAAAGCTGGATATTACTCTCCGTCAGGTGCCTGCCGCGCAGCAATTCAGCCTGCGCCGTTGGAATCCCGATAATCCCACCGCCTTTGATGCAAATATCGGTTCGGTGACACCGCTGAATGATTCACCCCATTATACCTTCCAATACTACACAAGCTACTATTCTCCACCGAGATTCTGCTACAGCAACCCCCAGTTTGATGCCATTTATGAGCAAGCGGCAAGCTCGGAGGATCATTTGGAGGTCACCGCCCTTTGTCAGCAGCTTGAAAAGATACTGCTTGATGATTTAGTTGTCATCCCCCTTTATGAATTGCCGAGCAAATCTCTTTTCTCACAGCGCGTAACCCTGCCCGCTGACAGATTTGTCAACAATTTCGGCTTTGGATATGAGTACGCGGTTCTTACAAAATAATTTTCAGAGCGGACATTTTGTGTCCGCTCTTTCTATTGACAAAAAAAGATAATTGTCGTAAAATCACCTTGGATATACGGTTTACCGAGTATCGGTTTAGGGAACACGGTGCGAATCCGTGACAGCTCCCACTGCTGTATTTGACGAAGAAAAGGCAAATGCCATTGAGCAAAAGCTTGAGAAGGCGTCTTTTCACTGTATGAGGTACCCATACATATATCATAAGTCAGCAGACCTGCCGCATGTCTATGCAGATCATTGCAGTCCGGGAGAGGGACCTGCGGTCATCAATAAAAATATGTACAGTGTACGCTCTATACATATCTATATGACGACCTTTCAGCCCGCTCTCGCTCATGCGAGAGTTTTTTTATTTTGAAAGGAGCTACTCCAATGAAAAAAATCACAGCAATTGTTTTGGCAATCACCCTCACACTTGCTCTTTTTGCAGGCTGTGCAGCCGAGCAGACAAAAGACGGCGCTCTCAAAGTCACCGATATGACTGGCAGAGAGATCACCCTTGATTCCCCCGCAAAGCGTATAGTTGCGCTTATGCCCGCAGATTGCGAGATACTTTATGCGCTGGGCGCAGGTGACACCCTTGTGGGCAGAGGCGAATATTGCAACTACCCCGCTGAGATAAGTGATGTTCCCGCTGTTCAGTCGGGCAACGAAACAAATATTGAGCAGATCATCGCCCTTGATCCCGATGTTATCATTATGAGCAAGATGGGACAGACGGTGGAGCAGGTAGAAGCTTTGGAAAACGCAGGCATCGAGGTATTTGTCAGCGATTCTCAGGCAATTGCCGATATCTATACCACCATTGAGCTGTTAGGCAAGCTGACAGGCAAGGAAGCCAAAGCAGCCGAAACTGTAGCTGAGATGAGGGCAGCATTTGATAAAATAAAGACTGATGCCGCCGCCAAATCTCAAAACAAGACCATATATTTTGAAACATCTCCCCTCGAGTGGGGTTTGTGGACTGCAGGAAAAGGTACCTTTATGCAGGAGATCGCAGATATGCTTTGTGTTAAGAACATCTTTGAGGATGTCAGCGGCTGGGCAGAGGTTTCCGCTGAGCAGGTCATTTCCCGCAATCCCGATTATATAATTACCACCGCAATGTATTTCGGCAGCGGTCCTCTTCCCGATGAGGAAGTCAAGGGCAGATCAGGCTGGGGAGGCATTTCCGCAATCGCCAACAACGGAGTATTCAATGCAAACTCCGACGAGCTTACAATTCCCTCCGTACGTTTGGTAGACGGAGCGCAGTCACTCTATAACTTTATTTACGGTGAATAAATGAAAAAAAGAGAAGCCTTATCCCCCGTCACATATCTGATAATGGCCGCCGTGCTGATCGTATCGGTGCTTGTTTGCGTGTGTGTCGGAAGTGTTAACCTACCCATAGGCGACACCGCAAAGGCACTGCTTGACGGAATTATCAGTCTTATAACAGGCAAGGAGCTGCCCCGCGGCGGAAGTCACGCAATCATACTCTTTTCTCGTCTTCCCCGCGTTCTTTGTGTTGCCTTGACGGGCGCATCGCTGTCCCTTTGCGGCGCCGCTATGCAGGGTCTGCTCCGCAATCCTCTTGCCGACGGCTCCACTCTGGGCGTTTCAAGCGGCGCATCCTTGGGTGCAGTAACGGCAATTGCCCTCGGTATTTCCATACCCGGACTTGCGGGAGTGGGCACAATGGTTACCGCCATACTCTTTGCCTTTTTATCCTTGGGACTTATTTTGCTTTTGTCCTATCGAATAGACCGAAATATGTCCACCAACACCATAATACTGATGGGTGTTGTGTTCTCAATGTTTGCCACAAGCATAATCAGCCTGATAACAGTGTTTTCTCAGGAAAAGGTCAAGACCATCACCTTCTGGACAATGGGTTCACTTGCCAACACAAATTATGTCAATGTGCTGACGATCTTTTTTGCTTTTATCATCTGCGCGGCGGTGCTTTTCTGCTGCAGCCGTGAGCTTAATGCCTTTGCCATCGGCGAGGAAAATGCCCGTCATATCGGTGTTAATGTGAAGCGCGTCAAGCTGATCGTGCTCATCACCGTTTCTGCCCTTATCGGGGTTTGCGTCTCTGTAGGCGGAACTATCGGCTTTGTGGGTCTTATCATTCCCCATATGACAAGAAAGCTTTTCGGTCCCAACCACAAAAAGCTGTTGCCCGCTGTTGTATTTTTCGGCGCAACATTTTTACTTTTTGCCGATCTGGTCAGCCGAACCCTTCTCCGTCCCCTTGAATTGCCCGTAGGTGTTGTTACATCTATTATCGGTACGGTGGTTTTCATCTTCATTTTTGCAAGAAAGGGGGCAAAGGGATGCTGAAAGCGGAAAATATCACCGTCCGTTATGACGGAAACACTGTCCTTGATAATATCAGCTTTACCCTGCCCCAAGGCAGTTGGCTGATGATAGCAGGCCCAAACGGAGCAGGAAAAAGCACCCTTGCCCGCGCCCTTGCCCAAGGTATACCCTACAGCGGCAAGGTGATTTATGACGGAGCGGATATTGCTTCTTTAAGACCCGCCCAACTTGCGCGAAAGCTGGGAATGTTGGAGCAGAGCAATCACTTGGGTTATTCCTTTACTGTCATCGAAATAGTAAGGCTCGGCAGATATGCATACCGCCGCACTCCCTTTTCAAAGGCTGACGATGGCGACGAAGGGCTTATCCAAAAGTCTTTGGAATACACGGGGCTTACCGAGCTTGCGGAGCGCAGTGTGCTTACCCTTTCGGGCGGTGAGCTGCAGCGTGTGTTTTTGGCTCAGCTGTTTGCCCAAGACCCCGAGATACTGATTCTCGATGAACCCACAAACCATCTTGATCTGGTCTATCAGAAGGGTGTACTTGACTTGGTAAAGCAATGGGTAAAGGGAACAGGTCGCTCGGTAATTTCAGTAGTGCACGATTTAAGTTTAGCAAAAGCTTATGGTGACAGAGCATTGCTTCTCTCACAAGGCAAGGCGATTGCCGAAGGCTCTCCTTCTGATGTATTCGTTGATGAGAATCTTAATGCGGTCTACGGAATGGACGTCCGCGGCTTTCTCACCTCACTACTCGATCAATGGAAATAAAGCTACAATAAAAACACATTTACCAAATCAATCAAAACAAAAAGGAGCAGACAAAATTCGTTGTATTCTAAAGGACAGTCTTAAGTTCTGTGCAAAGTTTACGAATGGTATTTTGCGAAAAAACAAAATAAGCCTATTGGTCTGGGTACAAAATGCCCAGACCATTTTTGTATCTGTGATAAAAAAATATAATATTTTTTGAAATTCTCTTGAAATTCATTAAAATATATGATAGAATTCTAATAGAATGTATAGAATAAAGGAGAGGGTTCTATGAATTACGAAAAGATTATAGTTGAATTATTGGGAAGAATCCAAGTTCTCGAAGAACAAGTAGCAATGCTGATGCAAGAAAAAAAACAAGTCTCCAAACAAGAGGCGAACAAGATCACCACTGATGACATTCGTCAGCATATTCTCGAATTAAAAACGGCAGCGAAAGATGAAGGAAATAAGTTTATCATTTTGAAATCTGGTGATATTCACAAAGCCTTGAAACTTAAGAGCGCAATGCCGCAGGTTTGCAACGCAATGAGGCAATCTATGAACGAAGGCGATATTGTATTGCACACTACGCCGAGCGGAAACTCTTCAACTATTGAAATTCAATATAACGTTTGATGGAGGATTGGTATGGCAAAGAGAAATAGTAAACCTGGTAGACGAGCCGGTTTATTTATAGGCGGAGTAATGTTCGGTCTTATAAAAGGAATATTCTTCAAGAATAAATATTGAGGTAGAAATTATGAGCTTTTGGACATCAAATAGCATTGATAAAGTGTGGGCAAATATTTGCAAGCATGAAGGTGATATGTTTTACACGATAAGAAACAAAGAATTCACCTATGTTGTTATGGATAATTACATAATTCTCAGCATACCATCTCAAACGAGAATTCTAAAAACTTATTTTGAGAAAGCTTTGGAAATGAATGCTTCCAAACCTACTGAAATCAATCTTCGTGGGCAATCTTATATTTACGGTATTATAACCGACAGTAGAATTAAATAATTTTACAAATATAACAAATCTATGAAATAAGTAACGCAAAGACACTTTTGACATTAGGGTTTCAAACGTTCTTTGCTCACCTTCCGGGAGGTAGACAAAAGCCTCCCTTGTGTAAAGGGAGGTGGCACACGGAG
>CAZOSH010000063.1:0-6838 GCA_964582395.1 uncultured Oscillospiraceae bacterium
TATAAAAATGCCGCCCCTGATAAAATCAAGGGCGGCAAAATTATTAGTTAATCTGTAATTAGATACCCATCTTATTCTCGCGGATCTGCTCAAGCTCGGTGAAGCTATGGGTAGAAACATGATCCTTAAGAGGCAGAATACGCTGATGGATAGCATCGACGATCCATTCGGGCTGGGGGAAGAATGCATTCTCCAGCTCGTGAGCGGGAGTTATCCAGTTCTTTGCGCCAACAACAACGGGAGGTGCATCAAGATAATCGAAGCACAGCTCGGTGATGTTGGAAGCCAAGTTACGCATAAAGGAGTTACGCTCGCAAGCGTCGCCGGTGATGACGATTCTGCCGGTCTTCTTTACGCTCTCGATGACCTTCTCATAGTTGAAGGGAACAAGGCTGCGTGCGTCGATGATCTCAGCATTTACGCCGTACTTTTCCTTGAGGATGTCAGCTGCCTTGGTAACTCTGTAAAGGGTTGCGCCGATGGACAGAATGGTAACATCGTCGCCGACTCTCTTGACATCGGGCTCACCGAAGGGAATCTCGTACTCTTCAGCGGGAACGCCTTCCTTAACAAACAGCTCACCGAAGTCATAGGTACGCTGGCTCTCCAGGAAGATGACGGGGTCGGTGCCGTTAAGAGCGGACTGCATAAGACCCTTTGCATCGTAAGGAGTTGCGGGGAATACGACCTTCAGTCCGGGGATATGTGCGCAGAGTGCGGACCAGTCCTGACTGTGCTGTGCGCCGTACTTGCTACCTACGGACATACGCAGGATAACGGGCATCTTCAGCATTCCGCCGCTCATGGACTGCCACTTGCTCAACTGATTGAATATTTCGTCACCTGCACGGCCGAGGAAGTCACAGTACATCAGCTCAGCGATAGCACGGCCACCGCTCATTGCGTAACCGACTGCTGCACCGACGATTGCTGCTTCGGCAATGGGGGTGTTGAAAAGACGATTGTAAGGAATAGCCTCGGTCATTCCGCGGTAAACTGCGAATGCGCCGCCCCAGTCACGGACATCCTCACCGAAGGTGACAAGGGTGGGATCTTCGTAGAACTTATTGATGATGGGTTCTGCAACTGCATCACGGTACTGATAGACCTTATTCTTGCCGACGACCTTGCCGTTTTCGTCGATGCCGCGGCGTTCTTTCTT
The DNA here is from genome assembly GCA_964582395.1 of uncultured Oscillospiraceae bacterium. GTDB lineage: Bacteria > Bacillota > Clostridia > Oscillospirales > Butyricicoccaceae > RGIG3513. The sequence goes on from CAZOSH010000063.1 coordinate 1,163, forward strand.
AGCGATCTGAACAACTCTGGGGCACTCTTCCTTGGGAAGGAGTACTTCGGGCTCTCTACCCTCTTCCATAGTTCTCATCTTCTGATTGGAGAACATCATATTTGCAATAACATTCTGCTCTGCGCCGAAGATGTCGATTCTGGGAGATATCTCATCATCAATAGCAAGCTTCATATTGCGTTCCATATCGGAAACGACCATTGCCTTGATCTCTTCGAGCTCTGCATCGGAACAGATGCCTGCTTCAACAAGCTGCTTGCCGAAAGCAATGATGCTGTCGTGGCTTTCCCACTCGGCGATCTCTTCCTTGGTTCTGTAGGAGGAGGAGTCGGAGGGAGAATGTCCGCTGATACGATAAGTAACAACATCCAGCATTACGGGGCCGTCCTTCTTGGCAACGGGGATCAGGCGCTCATAAGCGTCCATAACTGCCAGAGGATTGTAACCGTCGATACGCTCAACATGGAACTGAGTGGGAGACAGACCTGCTGCCATACGTGCAGGCATATCGTAACCCATGGTCTCGCCCTTGGTCTGACCGCCCATGCCGTAGAAGTTGTCGTTTACGTTGAAGATGATGGGCATTCCGCCGCCATCCTTACCCCAAAGGGTCTTGACCTGATCCATAGCTGCAAGGGTCATACCCTCCCAAACAGGACCGCAAGCCAGAGAGCCGTCACCGATGTTGCAGACGACTACGCCGGGCTTTTTATTGATAAGCTTATAAAGTGCGCTACCTACTGCAACACTTCCGCTGCCGCCGACGATAGCATTGTTGGGCATAACGCCGAAGGGAGTGAAGAATGCGTGCATAGAGCCGCCGAGACCCATATTAAAGCCGTTCTTACGGGCAAAGGTCTCACACATCATACCGTAGAGGATGAAGTCACGAGCAAGGGTGCGAACATCCTTGTCACCGGTGTTGACGACTTCTAAGGTCTTGCCGCCCCAGAACTCCTTCATGATCTCCATCAGCTTGTCTTCGGGGAGGATCTCAACAGTACGCATGCACTTTGCAAGGATCTCGCCGTGGCTGCGGTGGGAACCGAAGGTATAATCTTCAACTGTCAGATGGTATGCAGCACCGACATATGCTGCTTCCTGGCCGATACCAAGGTGAGCAGGACCGGGATGGTTGTAGCCGATTCCATGATATTCGCTGGTGGTCTTGATGAGGTTGAGCATTGTCTCAAACTCACGGATATAGCACATATCACGATAAACATTCATCAGGTCTTTCTTGGAGTACTTCTTAGCAACATCCTTGACCTGCTTCTGGAACTTATTAACGGGGATATCCTTAAAGGTTATCTTTCCGGGTGCTCTCATCTCGGAGGGCGATACATAAAGCTGTTTAGACATTTTTATTTTCCTCCCTTAATACTGGAATATAGCTTCACGGATGATTTCGCAAACTGTGGGATGGGGGAATACGATCTGCTTGATATCGTCAACTGTCAGCTCGGCTTCAATAAATGTGCCCAGAGCAATGATGAACTCGGAGGAGTAATTGCTCAGTGCCTGTCCGCCTACGACAGTCTTGGTCTTGTTGTTGATGATAAGCTTTGCGATGCCGTCGCCGCCTTCGTTTTCAGCAAGATATCTGCCACTGAAACGCATGGGAAGCTTGATGACCTTGACATCCATTCCCTTTGCCTTTGCGGTATCTTCGGTCTCACCGACAGAAGAAAGCTCGGGGGTTGTGTAGATAACACCGGGGATAGCGCTGTAACGCATAACGTCCTTCTTGCCTACGATGTTATTGATAGCAACCTCTGCTTCGCGGTAAGCGGTGTGAGCAAGCATGGACTTGCCGTTGACGTCGCCTGCTGCATAAACTTCGGCAATATTGGTGCGCATACGGTTATCGGTAACGATAGCGCCGCGCTCGGTAAGTACATTGATGTTTTCAAGGCCGATGCCTGCGGTGTTAGCGCGGCGACCGATGGAAAGCAGAACCTTGTCAGCTTCGACTTCAAGCTTCTGTCCGTCCTTTTCGCAAAGAACGCTCTTTGCGGTGATGGCGGTAACCTTTGTGCCCAGCAGGAACTTCATACCGCGCTTTTCGTAGCCCTTCTGCAGAAGCTTGACAATCTCGGCATCATTCTGACCTGCGATGTGGTCAAGCATTTCGATGATGGTGACCTCAGAACCTGCGGAAGCATAGTAGGAAGCCATCTCCAAGCCGATAACGCCGCCGCCGATAACAGCAAGCTTTGCGGGGATCTCACGAAGCTCAAGAGCTTCGCGGGAGGTCATAACAAATCCGCTTGCAAGCTGATCCTTCAGACCCTCGATGGGAGGTACTGCGGGGCTGGAGCCTGTTGCGATAAGCAGGCGCTTACCGATAACGGTCTCGCCGTTTACTTCAACATTGAAGCCTTCGGCAGTTCTGCCCTTGATAACGCCTTCGCCCTTGATGACGTCAGCGTGATTTGCCTTCAGGGTTGCGGAAACACCGGAAACAAGGGTCTTGATGACCTTTTCCTTGCGGTCGATGACCTTGTTGTGGTCAAGCTTTACGCCTTCAGCTGTTACGCCGTACTTGTCGCCGTGAACTGCACTTTCATAGGTCTTTGCGCTGTAAAGCAGGGTCTTGGTGGGGATACAGCCTTCGTTGAGGCAAACACCGCCGACTTCGCGCTTTTCGATGCAAACGACCTTCAGGCCTTCGTGACCTGCGCGTTCTGCTGCAAGATAACCTGCGGGGCCGCCGCCTAAAACTATAAGATCATAAATCATAATTCTATCTCCTTATATCAGCAGGGTGGAAAAGTTCTCAAGTGCGCGGCACAGATCCTGCAGGAAGCGGGATGCGGGTGCGCCGTCGAGAGCGCGGTGGTCATAAGTAAGGCTGAGTCCCATTGCGGGGTAAGTCTTGATCTCGCCGTTAACTGTCTTGACACGCTCTACGATGCAGTCAACACCGAGAATACCTGTCTGGGGAGGATTGATAACGGGGGTAAAGCTTTCGATACCGAACATACCCAGGTTGCTTACTGTGAAGCTTGCGCCGCTGAGCTTATCAGGGCTGATGGAGCCTGCCTGTGCTTCTGCTGCAAGCTGCTTTGCAGCCTTTGCAAGCTCGGAAAGGCTCATCTTATCGGCATTGAAGATTGTGGGAACAAGCAGCCCTCTGGGGGTGTCAACAGCCATACCGAGATGTACGCCGCTGAAGTTGCGGATCTTGTCGCCCAGGAAATGAGCGTTGAGGTCGGGATGCTTTTTAAGGGTCTTTGCAACTGCGAACATAACCATATCATTAAGGGTGATGTTGGGCAGAGTGGAATCCTTTTCTGCGGCTGCCTTCAGCTGCTTACGGAAAGCCTGAATGCTGCTTGCATTGAAGGAAGAGTTATGGGTAAGCTGTGCCATATCATTAAGGCTTGCGTGCATAGACTTTGCAATAACCTTTCTGACGTTGGAAAGCTTGTTGTCGGTATATTCGGGCTCGATAGCAGCGGCTGCGGGTGCTGCGACTGCTGCGGGTGCGCTCTCAAGATCTGCGGTGGAAAGTCTGCCGCCCAGACCTGTTGCCATTTCCTTAAGTGCTGCGGGGGTTGCTCTGACGCCGCTCTGTGCAAGAGCGATAACATCGCGCTCGATGATCCTGCCGTTGGGGCCTGTGGGTGCTGCAAGGGATGCATCGGTGCCGAGGCGCTCTGCGGTTGCGAGAGCTCTGGGAGAAATGCCGATTGCGCGCTCTGCAGTTACTGCGGGAGCGTCAGCCTTTTCGGTCTTTTCTTCTGCCTTAGCTTCTTCCTTCTTCTCCTCTGCTGCGGGTGCGGAAGCGCCTGCAGTGCCGGGAACGAGAGCGGAAAAATCTTCGCCTGCCTGACCGATAACTGCTACGGTCTCAAGGCAAGGTACGTCGTCGCCTTCTTCGCAGAAAATTGCGAGAAGAACGCCGTCTTCTTTTGCTTCTTCTTCAAATGCTGCCTTGTCGGTCTCGTAGGTGAAGAGAATATCTCCTGCCTTAACGGTATCGCCGACCTTTTTGCACCATTCGCCGATGATGCAGCTTTCGACAGACTGTCCCTGACGGGGCATAATTACTGCTGTTGCCATTTTGTCTCCTCCGTTTTTTGTTATATTTTAATGTTATAAATTAACACCATACGTGATATATTTTATCGTATATCCCAAATATCGTCAATAAAAATGTGGATTTTTTAGTTTTTAATATAACAAAAAATATAACATTTTGATATGTTTTCATATCTTTTCCTTTTGTAACCCTTTTGTTATTGCTTTATGACGGGCAAGCATTTAAAATAAACACAATGAAAGTAACTTTTGTCAAAGCATTAAAGGAGTTGATTGCGTGAAAAGAATTATCATATTGTCACTGTGCCTGATCCTTCCCCTCACCGCCTGCGTAAGCAAGATGCCCCAAGCCGATGAGCGTTTGCCGCAAAAAGGAGATACCTCTGCAAATGACTCCACTGATACGGAAATAAACGTGGAAAAGCCGCCCGTTCCCGATGCTCCCGGTCCTTGTACCCCGCCCGATGGGGAGGGTGATACCGATATTCCCATTGACCCACAACCGGACGATAGCCCTGATGAGCCTGATATTCCCGACGATGTGACTACACCCGGAGATACACCGACTACCCCCGATATTCCCGCTACACCCGATGAAATACCCACCACTCCGGACAAGCCCGACGAGCCTGAAAAGCCTGACGAGCCCGAGAAACCCGACGATCCCGAAAAACCCGTCGAGCCCGAATACGAAAGCGTCGGTGTTGGATATGACACCGTTTCAGTCAACCCCGGACAGACCTTTACGGGACTTCCCCCTCTGCCCTCGGTTGAATATACCGTCGTTGACCATTTGAATACCCGCGGTCTTTCCACCGAAAAGGTTGCATTTTCATTCGGTGCGGCAAAAGACGGAAAGCCCCACAGTATAACTATCAATAACCAAAAGACCTTTGACGGCTACGGCACAAATGCCCTTGCTTGGGACAACAAGACCGAAGAAAAGGTGCTCTATCTCACCTTTGACAACGGATATGAATATAAAAATCTGACCGCACAGATACTTGATATTTTAAAGGAAAAGAATGTCCCCGCCGCCTTTTTCTGCACTCTCAATTATTTTGAGGATAATCCCGAATTAACAGCACGAATGATAAACGAGGGACACATTGTGGGCAACCACACAGTGCACCATCCGTCAAACTGCGCCGCACTTTCCCGAGAAAAATTAGCCCTTGAAATATTGGGCGTACATAATTATCTCCAAGTTAATTTCGGCTATGAATGCAGATATTTCCGTTTCCCTGTGGGAGTTTATTCCGAGAATGCCATCGACCTTGTCAACTCGGTGGGATACCGCAGTGTATTCTGGTCGATCGCCCACACCGATTGGGATGTGGATAATCAGCCCGGTGTGGAAAAATCCTTTAAGACAGTAACCGAAAGGCTGCACCCTGGCGCTGTGATATTGCTGCACTCCTGCTCCACCGACAATGTGGAGATACTCGGCAGGTTTATCGACTACGCAATCGAGCAAGGCTACACCTTCCGCACCCTCGACCAATACGAGTATTGGAACTGACCGACGCCAAATCAACGCGGCATAATAAAGTGATCAATTGTCGATCTTCCTTGGCTCCCCTATCAGGGGAGCCAAGGAAGATCGAAGATTTTGACTGAGGGGTTTTC
>CAZOSH010000064.1:0-6824 GCA_964582395.1 uncultured Oscillospiraceae bacterium
CTTTGCTACGCAAAGCTGGGTTCTTTTCGACATTTTTGGTTCCGCACTGCGGTGCGGTTTCACCGTTCTTCTGCGGAAAAACGGTGGGTCGAGGTGTTTTTGTCCGGCGCATGTCCGTACAAAAACTATCTGTTAGAAAAAACTCATTCTACCGAAAGAGTTTTTGACAAACTGTAAAGGACGAAGCATATGGCTTCGTCCTTTTTCAGCTTTTATTTTCCCGAAGGGAGTCTGTGATGTATCATTGGCTTTTCAGGGGCAAAGATGTTCACCGCGTGCATAATATTCTCACATTCTACCATCAGATGCTCACCGCCGTACTCGCCGTCCAAGGTCCAGGGCAGGGGCTCTTCGGTGGTTATCTTGATATGCTTTGCGCGGGCATAGAATACTCCGCCCGATGCCGCCATCTTTCCCGACAGATAAGAGTCCACAAGGGACACCGCATCATTGATATTTTCCAGCTTTTTCAGCATTATTACTTCCGCAAGTCCGTCATCAATATGGGCATCAAGCTGCTCACCTAAAGCAAAGCCGGCCATATAAGTGCCGTTGCTGACCATACCGATCATTACATCGCCTTCAAAGATATTGCCGTCATACTCCACCTTTACACGATAGGAGCGAAGCTTGGGTACACGCTTTGCAACCTCCCAGAAATATGCCATAAGTCCCAGGGAGTTTTTAGCCTCCCGTGATGTGGCAAAGGACACGTCAACAAAGCTGCCGAATGCGGCGATATAATCAAAATATCGGTCATTGAAGCGGTTGATATCCATGGGTCTGAAGTGTCCGTCGGTGATTACCTTGGCGCACTCCATCATCTTTTTGGGCATTCCCAGGGTAGATGTGATATCGTTCATCGTACCTGCGGGCATATATCCCAATATGGGGCGGTTTTCACACTGCATAAGTCCGTTGACCGTTTCATTTAGTGTGCCGTCGCCGCCGATGCAAACCACCGCGTCATAACCCTCCGCCTCACTTGCTACCACCTTGGGCAGCTCATCCTTGCGGGTCTGATATACAGTTACACGGTAGCCTGCGTCCTGAAAACAGTCAATGATCTCTGACAGTGCGGGAGCAACCTTGCCCAAGCCCGCCCGTGCATTAACTGCCAACAGCATTTTTTTCATTTTAATTGCACCTTCTTAAAAATAACCGAAAAAATTACTTTGTAAGCTCAGGTCTCTCGGGGTCTACAACCAATGCGGGGTCAAAGAAGTATTTTGAAATGCGTTCGGGATACCAGAGCATACACATACCGTCAAGATTAAGTCGCTCATTGAGCATATATGTGCCGTTGAACTGAGTATTCAATGTGCTGCCTACGGGGCAATAGATATAGAAGCCCAGCTCCTCGGTTATATATTTCATACGCTCATCGGTGGATTTAAAGGATACGCCAAAGGGAGAAATAAGGATATGGGTCTCGCCTACATAAGGCATAATTTCATTGATCCATCTGCCCGTATCATATTTGAGCTGATCCATTGTAATGGTCTTGTTGTTCCAATACTGATTGTGGGTGTAGCTATGGTTTGCTATCTGCCAGCCTGTATTACGCAGAGCGGTTGCGACCTCACGCACCTTATTAAGCATATTCTCCTGCTCCTGCTCGGTATACCAACCAAGGTCGGTAATACGATAACCGAAAGCGCCTTCATAGCCTGTAATAGCCACTATGCCCTTTGCGCCGCGGAATGAGAACTCGGGATGCTCATCAACAAAGGTATCAAGAATGGGCATAACGTCGCCCTCATAAGAGACCTCACAGCCGGTATAGCCCTTGACGTAGTTTTTGTAACCCACCTTCTGATACTGGGGCGTTCCGCCTACCATTGTGACAACTCTGCCGTTTTCATCAACATCAAGATATCTTGCAAAGCCGTCTTCAACCATATATGTATAATAGTTTACATCGTCAATGGAGAGAACAAGGGGCTTCTTTCCCTCGGGCAGATAAATATCCTTGGGAGTTACCTTGCCGTCCTTATATTCGCAGGTCTCGGTGATGTCGTAGAGAACAAAATCATTTTCAAGGAGCAGGGGGAGCATCTTTTTAAACTCGGAAACGGTGGTCATAACCTCGTTATAGCCTCTTGCGGAACTGCCCTTTGTGTCAAATGCCAGTTTATTGTCAATAATAAGGCTGTGGAAGAATACGTGGTAAAGCTTGCCCTCGTATTTTACAAGACCGTTTTTAAGATTTTCGTATTCAGTCTTTTTTGCCTTTGCAGTATCGCTGTCAAAGTTTTCCAACGCGGCAATCGCCTCGTCATAGAAGTATCCCTTTGCCAGCTCCTCTGCCATAGCCAAAGCCTCTGCCTCGCTGCCGGAAGCGGGAGGGGTCACAGGCTCATCAGGCTTATCGGTAGTGCCGGGGTCTTCGGTGTTACCGGGGTTTTGAGGCTCGTCGGTATTACCCGGAGTGTCTGTATTGCCCGGTTCGTCGGTGCTGCCGGGGTCGTCGGTGTTGCCGGGAGTTTCGTCACCCGAGATCGTGGGGTCTTCAGGCTCCTGTGCGGTTGGCTCGGTAGACTCAAAAAGCTTTATCAAAGAAAAAACTATCATAACGATGGACAAAACAATGATACCCAAAAGTATCCAAAGTTTTATGTTTGAATTATTAGTAGCGTGCTTACCCATTTTTCTTCCTCCTGAAAAGATATTGTTTAATTCTATTATACAACACCTTTTTTAAAAAGCAATTACGAATTTTAAAAAGCAATTACGAAATGGTAACATTTACACTTCTTTTACTGATGCTTTTTGTCAATGCTTGTCAACCTATAGACTTTTGATTTTAAATATGGTAAAATCAGCATATCTTAATCCGCGAGGTCGATAGAATGAAAAAGGTCATTGTTATATTCGGCACACGACCCGAGGCAATAAAAATGTGCCCGCTGGTCAAAGAACTGAAAAAACGCTCTTCCCTGCAGACGGTAGTCTGTGTTACGGGGCAGCATCGCAGTATGCTTCATCAGGTGCTTGAAGCATTTTCCGTCACACCCGACTATGACCTTGACATTATGAAGGATAAGCAGACCTTGTTTGATATAAACACCGCTGTATTGGAGCGGCTTAAACCCGTTCTTGAGCAGGAAAAGCCCGACTTAGTGCTTGTTCACGGCGACACCTCCACCACCTTTGCCGCCGCCCTTGCCTGTTTCTATCTGCAGATCCCCGTAGGCCACGTGGAAGCAGGTCTGCGCACCGGCAACATCTATTCCCCCTACCCCGAAGAGTTCAATCGTCAGGCGGTAAGCATCATCTCCGCCCTCAACTTTGCTCCCACCGAGCAGGCGAAAGCCAATCTCCTTGCCGAAGGCAGAGGTAAGGACAATACTTTTGTAACCGGAAACACCGCTATTGATGCGCTGAAGTCTACCGTAAGGGCTGACTATTCCCATCCCGACCTTGACTGGGCAAAAGACAGCCGTCTTATCCTTATCACCGCCCACCGCAGAGAAAATCTCGGTGAGCCCATGCATGCAATGTTCCGCGCCATCCGTCGGATAATCGATGAGCATCCCGATGTGAAGGCAATTTATCCCATACATCTCAACCCCGTAGTCCGTCAGGCGGCAGCGGAAGAATTGGGCGGCTGTGACAGAATAAGAATGATCGAGCCGCTGGATGTGCTTGATTTTCATAACTTCCTTGCACGAAGCTATTTGGTTCTCACCGATAGCGGCGGAATACAGGAAGAAGCCCCCTCTTTAGGCAAGCCCGTTCTTGTTATGCGTGATACCACCGAGCGCCCCGAAGGCATTGCCGCCGGAACGCTCAAACTTGTAGGCACCGATGAAGATGTCATCTACAATAGCTTTAAACGGCTTCTCTGCGACGAAGATGAATACACCCGAATGAGCCACGCAAGCAATCCCTACGGTGACGGGCACGCCTGCGAGCGCATTGCGGATATAATAGAGGGTATATGATAAAGCTTTCAAAACCGCTGATTATAATTCTGGATATTCTCATCATTTTGAATATCGCCTTTATATGGGGCAACTCAATGATGCCCGTTGCCGATTCAAGCGAATTGAGCAACGGATTTATGGATACGATCCTCAACTTTTTCGGGCTTGACTATGACGACCTTCCCATAGATAAGGAAGCCTTTCACGGAGTGGTGCGAAAGCTTGCCCACGCCTTTGAGTTTGCCTGCTTGGGCGGACTTCTTTGTCTGCGTCTCGGCAAAAACAATGCCAAGACAGCCGCGGCATTTGCCTTCCCCCTTGCCGTCTGTGTGGCGGTGCTTGATGAGCTTATACAGTCCTTTTCCGACCGCGCCTGCCGCGTAAGCGATATGTGTATTGACTCCTGCGGCGCTGCTTTGGGCGTTGCTTTTGCATTGCTGATAATGCATTTGATAAGAAGGCTGTCAAGAAATAGAACACCGTCTTAACAATACGAATAATATCTAAAGATAAGAAGGGCAATCACCATCAGCATTTGCTCTTCTTTTTTATTTGCCAAATGACACTCAGTAGTGTATAATGATTCTATCCTGACTAAAAGGGGAATAAATATGGACATCAAAAGCAACAATATTGTAAATGCACCCATCGAGGTCACCCACGAAATAGATATTCAAGGCGACTTTCTATCCACAATGATCTGTCAGAATCTTGACCACGCCCGCCATGTTGAAAATGAACGACTTTCCTTTAACTCCATATTCCTTGCGGCGATGGCAGGTTTTGTATCTATAGCTTTTTCCTCCTTGGACAAGCCTATTATTCTTTATCCCATTTTGCTTTTCCTCTTTGGTTTGACCTATGTGGGACTTATCTTCACCGAGAGATGGACAGCCGTTTATAAAGGTCATTTTGAAAAGGCAAAGGCTTTGGTCTTGTTGGCTGTTTCCAAAAAGGAATCGGGAGACAAAGATCTTGACGACCCCTACCGCCTTTTCTGCGAGCCCAACACCAATGAGTTTTACTATTTCCGCCACGAGTATTATCTGCCTATGCTTCAAGAAAGGGTCAACAAAAATACCCTTTTCCATTTGGATCTTATGCAAAAGTATGAAAAGCAGATGGCTTTGGAGATAACCAAGAAAAAATATCAAAAATACGCCACCGAGGAAGAAAAGCGCAACGCGGCAAAAACTCCCGTACTCAACGCCATTGCAAACTCTTATTACACAAAGACCAAGTTTTTTGATAAGCCTGCTACATACTTCTTCTCAGGTCCCCGCACCCTTGCCCTTTTCCGCTTTATGTATGTAATCATTTTTGCTCTGCTTATATATATTGCAGTGCTTCCCTTATTTATCTGATTGGAGAAATTATGAGTTCATTCAAGCTTGCCGCCTTTGATTTAGACGGAACATTACTTAATAAAGAAGGCAAGATAACCGCTGAGGCAGCCTCCGCTCTTAAAAACCTTGTGGATATGGGGCTGATCGTATGTCTTGCAACGGGACGGCATTTCCGTACCGCCGAGGGTATTGCCAAGGATATCGGACTCAACGGACCCGTGCTTTGCTACAACGGGGGCGTTATCCGCTATGCAGGCGCTGACAAGCCCTATTATGCCAACTATTTAGAGCAGGGCATAGTTCACGAGCTTATCGACTTTACCTATGAAAACGGTCTCTATCTGCAGCTTTATGACGAGCAGAACAGAATAGTGGTCGACAAGATACTTCCTGAGACCAAGATTGACCCCGATTTTTATACCACCGAAACAGTGGAATTGGGCGATCTGCGCAAGGCATCAAACTTCACCTCGCCCAAAATGATGATATATAATTTTGATACTGCAGTTATCGACAAACTTATCCCCTATCTTAAAGAGCGTTGGGGCGACAGGCTCTATGTTGCACAATCCTCTCCCCATCTTGCCGAAATGCTCAACCGCGGTGTCAACAAGCGCAGCGCTTTAGAGCGGCTCACCACTGACCTGGGAATTGCCCGTGAGGAGGTCTTTGCCTGCGGTGACAGCAGTAACGATGCCGAAATGCTTGCCTTTGCAGGATGCGGCTGCGCTGTCGCCAACGGAATGGATGTCACCAAGGCTCAGGCAGATTATATCTGCGAAAATGAAAATGAGCAGGGTGTTATCGAGGCAATAAATAAGTTTATATTGAATAAATAAAAAATAAAGCATCTGCCCAAAAAGCAGATGCTTTATAGCTAAATGGGTGGCTTTCAAGCCACCCAACACATTTATCATATCACAGAAAATGCAGTGCTGTCAATGAAAAACAGCGCTGCCCTTTTATTTTCTCCCTTTTGCATAATTTTGCCAAAATAATCTTGTGAAAGCTGCCATCTTGTTTAAACTCCAAAAATATGGTACTATATAGACACGAAGAGGTGAGTCCAATGTACAAACAGGAGAAAGATCCTGTAGAGTAGCAGGATCACAAAAGGCAGACTTTCTTCAAGTGTCTTCCGATGATATAGATGGAGAAAACTATGAAGAATGAATCGGTACGGAAGCGATTCAAATATTAAAGTGAAGAAAGAAATGCCAAACTAATGAAAGAGAGGTTAACCATAGTGGAACCCAACAAATCAATGAAATGACCTTCAGCTAAAGGGTGATGTACGCCGGCTGAAGGTCATTTCACTTTTACGGAAAAGTATTTGTTATGGGACTTGTTATATGGTATACTGTTGTCAGACAATAGTCTGACTTTTTTGTTTTTTGGGGAGGCTATTTTTATGACCAAAATTATGTTCGTTTGCCACGGCAATATTTGCAGAAGCCCCATGGCGGAGTTTGTTTTGAAAGACCTTATTAAAAAGCGGGGTGTAGCTGACCGCTTTGTTGTGGCGTCCTGCGCCACATCCACCGAGGAG
>CAZOSH010000065.1:0-6820 GCA_964582395.1 uncultured Oscillospiraceae bacterium
CTTAATGACCTCATCGTCTTTACCGTTGGAATAATCATAGAATCCGGCGCCGCTCTTAACACCGAGCTTACCGTTGTCTATACAATCCTTAAGCAGACCAAAAGGCTCTTTTGCATCACAGAGATCGGGGAATGTATAGGTAGAAATATTATAATGAATATCAAGTCCGCCCAAGTCACAAGTCTCAAAAGGACCGAAGCAAGCATAGCGGAAGCCTAAAGCATACTTCATTACGTCGTCAACGGCCTCAGGAGAGGCAATTCCCTCGTTGACGATGTGTAGGCTTTCGCGGAGAATAGCCTGCTGGAGACGGTTTAAAACGAAACTAGGAGCATCCTTGACGATGACAGGCTTTTTCTTGAGCTCAAGAGCAACCGCCTTGACATGTTCAGCAGTCTCATCAGCGGTCTTCTCACCGCAGATGATCTCAATCAAAGGAATAATGTGAGGAGGATTCATCCAATGCATACCTGCAAAACGGGAAGGATTCTTAACCGCTTCGGCTATCTTGGTTATACTGAGACCCGATGTATTACTGCAAAGGATAGCATCCTCTGCTACGATCTCGGATAACTTGCCATAGAAATCATGCTTAATGGGAAGCTTTTCTGCAATTGCTTCAACAAGGAAATCTGCATCAGCAAGATCATTCATATCAGCGGTAAAGGTAATGCGAGCCTGCAGTGCTGTGGAATCTTCCTCGGTTATGTTACCCGCCTTGACTTCAGCCTGTTGATTGATCTTCATCAAATGCTGTGCCTTTTCAAGTGCTGCGGGGAATAAATCATAAAGCTTAACAGGATAACCAAATTTTGCAAATGCCTGAGCCATAGATGATCCCATAGTTCCTGCGCCGGCTATTGCGACGATTTTAATATCTTTCATTGTTATCTCCTCCTTTTGTATACACTAAATATAATACAAATCAAAAACAGATGCAAGTATAAAAGATCAAGTTTTACCAAATAAAAGGTATCAGCCGATATTTGACCTTTTGCATATATACTCTGTAACCGTCCAATTCTTTTTCCAATAATTCCTCTTCATTCTTTAATCTCATAACAATTATAAAAGGATATAAAAGAAAGATCAAAAATGCATAAACAGAGCCAAGAACGACGGGCATAGCAAGAAACAGAAGAACAGTCGCGCTGTACATAGGATGCCTCACGATCCCATATAGACCCGTATCAATCACCTTTTGACCCGACTGCACCTCAATAGTCCTGCTTAAATATGTATTCTCTCTGAGCACTTCCGCATAAAGAAGATATGCAATAAGGAAGAGAATTACTCCAACCAGCACAACTCCTCTCGGCAAAGCATACCACTTAAAGCGCACGCCTAAGCCTGCAATAATAAATCCTGCGCAGAACATAAGTCCGCTTAATTTTACGACTATATTTTGCTCGCGCCGCTCTTCCTTACCGTTGAGCCGTTTCTTCAGCAGTTCAGGATTTTTGATCATCATCACGATTCTCGCTAATAACATAGGAATAAATAAAATCCCCATAAGCAGCCACCCGTTAAAAAATGAAAGCGTACCTGCAGGCAGAAAGACAAGGATTCCCACAAGCGCAACCCCTAACAAGAACTTAAATACAGCTTGAATCAGCAGTCTTATTGACATAAACGATCACTCTCTTTTCGACATTGAATAAACCATTAATTTTTGTCATTGCCGCATAAGATGCTGTGCAAAATTTGCACCAATTCTCACCAAGATTAACACCTTATCTTTTGGGCAAATAAGAATTAGTCTATGGAATAATCAATAATCACTTTCTTACACTCGCCGCACTTGTAAGCATAAACAGTTTTGGAATTATCGGTAGCTCCATTTTCAAGGGATACACTATCTTTACCCAAGGCAGATAATGCCGCTATAAGTTGTTTCTTTGGTGTCCAAGTAACCCCATCTCTACATTGGATATAACCCAGTTCCATTTCTTTGTTACAATAAGGACATTTCACATAATCACACTCCTATGTCAGGTTCTAATTTATCTATCTGATACCATTATATCATAATAATGTGGCTAAATATATAACGGCACTATTTTTTTCGCGCCGTTATATGGTGTTATAAAACACAAAAAGCTCTGCCTAAGCAGAGCTTTTTGAATATAAGAAATAAACAATTATCGTTTGGAGAACTGAGGTGCGCGACGTGCAGCCTTGAGGCCGTACTTTTTACGCTCCTTCATGCGGGAGTCACGGGTGAGGAAGCCTGCCTTCTTAAGAGCAGCTCTGTTTTCAGCATCTGCCTGAAGAAGTGCGCGAGCGATACCAAAACGGATAGCGCCTGCCTGGCCGGTGTAGCCGCCGCCCTGAACCTTGACATCAACATCAAACTTCTCAGCAAGACCGAGAAGAACCAGGGGCTGACGAACGATATACTTCATTGTTTCAAGGCCGAAATACTCATCAAGGCTATGGCCGTTGATGGTGACTTTGCCTGTGCCGCCGGGAATAAGCTTTACTCTTGCAACAGAGCTCTTTCTTCTGCCGGTGCCGTAAAAATATGCTTTCTTAGGTGTATACATGTTCATTTACCTCCCTTATTCAGCGATCCAAGCCTCGGGCTTCTGAGCCTGCTGCTGATGCTCGGGACCTGCATAGATCTTGCATCTGCCGAGGGACCAACGACCAACAGTGTTCTTGGGCAGCATACCCTTAACAGCCAGCTTCATAGCCAGCTCAGGCTTTGTAGCCATAAGGGTCTTGTACTGAGTTTCCTTCAGTCCGCCTGCGTAGCCGGAATGGGTGCGATAATACTTCTGAGTAAGCTTGTTGCCGGTGAGAACAGCCTTGCTTGCGTTAACGATGACAACATAGTCGCCGCAGTCAACATTAGGGGTGAACTCAACCTTATGCTTGCCGCGCAGAATAGCAGCAGCAATTGCAGCGACACGACCGATGGGCTTGCCTGCTGCATCAAGAACATACCACTTACGCTGTATGGTCTCGTTTTTTGCCATAAAAGTAGACATGTGTTTTTCCTCCGTTTTTTATTATAAAAATAGTTTATTTTTCAAGCTTTTTAGTTATACCATAACAAATTAACTATGTCAATACATTTTTTCAAGAAATTTAATTTATTTCTCTCGTTCTTTAATTTACTTCGATTTGCTCTGTTTTTCTTCGTTTTTCTCAAATCCAATTTCACTTTTTTATTCTTGCCAATATGAAATATGTATTGTAAAATCAAATAAACGGAGGCGAATGTATGCAAAATATGCTTTCCCACATGCGCAGTTGTGTGGATGATTACAGTATGATAAACCCCGGCGACAAGATAGCTGTAGGTGTTTCGGGCGGCAAGGATTCCCTTGCCCTGCTTGTCCTGCTCGCAGAAATGCGAAGATTTTATCCTGCGCCATATGAGCTCGAAGCAATCACACTTAATCTGGGTTATGAAGAGATGGATTTCACTCCTATAAAGGAACTGTGCGAAAAGATCAATGTCCCGTACACAATAAAAGAAACCAATATAAGACACGTTGTATTCGACATAAAGAAAGACCCCAATCCCTGCTCCTTATGCGCTAAAATGCGCCGTGGCGCGCTTCACGATAAGGCTAAGGAACTGGGTTGTAATAAGGTTGCATTGGGGCATCATTTTGATGATGCTATAGAGACCTTCATGCTCTCACTTATTTACGAAGGCAGAATAAGCAGCTTCCGCCCTGTTACCTATCTAAACCGTGCCGACCTGACCGTTATCCGTCCACTGCTTTATATTCACGAGCGTACCATTGCCAACTTCTGTAAAAAGCAAGAGCTCCCCATCGTCACTAATCCCTGTATTGCCGATAAAAATACAAAAAGAGAAGATGTTAAAAATCTTCTCTATGAATTGGAAGGCCGATATCCCGATCTTAAAAAACATATTTTCGGTGGGCTGCAACGTTCCCCCTTGCCCGGTTGGGACAAAGAAAATCCTTTAGCAGAATAACCCCCTATAGATTAAAAAACCTTAAAACAAGCAGAACAACCAAGCCTATAGGTCCGCACAGCCCCATAATTACTCCGCTGAACATATTCAGACCTATAACTACCCCCATCTGCTCTCCGGCTAAATTAAAAAAATACATAGCAAGCAGCCCCAATGCGGCATTAAGAGTAATCTTTTGAAACAGCTTAAGGCGGGAAGAAAGCACTCTGATGCCTATCAAACCCGATGTAATCACTATTGCATATGGGAGCATAAACTATCACCCTCAGATATTGATCGTTATTTTTTCCTCTTTGATCTTTGCAAGTAAAAATGAATATCTTGCCTGTGCCGCGTTAAGTTCGTGAACGCAGGCATCAATCAAGTCAGGCTCGGTAATGTTTTCAAACACATTACGGGCCTGATGTAATTTTATAAGAGCATTTTTATACTCCTCCACCAATTCCGACTGCTCTTTCGTCAATACATCTTCGTCCTGTTTTTTCAGTCTTTTTAACAATGTAAGCATATTCAGCCCTCCACACAATTTATTGTGTTTTTTATTGGTTTTTATCATCAAAATACACAGTATTTATTTGACATTGACATTATTTTCTATTACAATATAATGTGGTATGTAATGAAGTAATCGGAGGGTATTATGGCAAAGAAAGAAAACTACGGCAATGAAAGCATTTCTCAGCTTAAAGGCGCTGACCGAGTCAGAAAACGCCCAAGTGTTATTTTTGGTTCTGACAGTATTGACGGCTGTGAGCATGCATTTTTTGAAATACTTTCAAACTCCGTTGACGAAGCTAGGGAGGGCTACGGCAGCGTTATTAATGTTACCCGTTTTCTTGACGGCTCTTATGAAATAGAGGACTTTGGCCGCGGTGTCCCCCTTGATTATAACGAACGCGAAAAGCGCTACAATTGGGATCTTGTATATTGTGAGCTCTATGCCGGCGGTAAATACAATAATGCCAACGGTGGCGACTACAACTATTCTTTGGGTCTTAACGGTCTCGGTGCTTGTGCTACCCAATATTCCTCCGAGTTTATGGATGTTACATCGTACCGTGATGGCAAAAAGTATTATGTCCACTTTGAGCGCGGCATAAACAAAACTAAGGGAAAACTGATTGCAGAACCCTATACCGGAAAGCGCACAGGTACCATCCATCGTTTCAAACCCGATATAGAGGTCTTTACTGATATTAATATTCCCCTCGAATATTTTTATGACATATTAAAAAGGCAGGCTGTTGCCAATGCCGGTTTAAAGTTTGTCTTCAAGAATGAAACCGTTCCCGGAAAATATGAATCTTCAGAGTATTATTATGAAAACGGTATTTCGGACTATGCCAAAGAGATCGTCGGAGACACTGCATTCACACAACCCTATATGATAAAAACAGAACGTACAGGCCGAGACCGTGAAGATCTGCCCGACTATAAGGTCAGGGTTGAGGCTCTTTTCTGTTTTTCCAATGCCCGTCCCTTTATTGAGTATTATCATAACTCTTCCTGGCTTGAATTAGGCGGTTCTCCTGATAAAGCCGCCCGAAGCGCATTTGTTTCAGCAATAGATTCCTATATTAAACAAGCAGGAAAATACCAAAAGAATGAAAGCCGCATCACCTTTAACGATGTGGCAGACAGCCTCGTTCTGATAACCAACGGTTTTTCCACCGTGACCTCATATCACAACCAAACAAAGAAAGCTATCACAAACAAGTTTGTTCAGGATATGATGACAGAGTTTCTGCGTTCTTCCCTCGATGTTTACTTCATCGAAAACAAACAAGAAGCAGATAAAATTGCCGATCAGATTCTTATCAACAAGCGTTCTCGTGAGCAGGCAGAAAAAACACGTATAAGTGTAAAAGGAACCCTTAAAGCCGAAATAGGCATTTCCAATCGCGTTGAAAAGTTCAGAGATTGCCGTTCAAAGAGTCTTGATAAACGCGAGTTATATATAGTTGAGGGTGATTCGGCGTTAGGCTCCTGCCTGCAGGCAAGAAACCCCGAATTTCAGGCCATTATGCCTATCCGCGGCAAGATTCTCAACTGCCTTAAAGCAGATTATGCGAAGATATTTGCATCCCCCATCATTACCGATCTTCTTCGTGTTTTAGGCTGCGGCGCAGATGTCAAAGTCAAAGGCAAAGCCAAGGATATTCCCACCTTCTCAATTGAATCCCTCCGATGGAACAAGATCATCATCTGTACCGATGCCGATGTTGACGGATTCCAGATTCGTACCCTTGTACTGACAATGCTTTATAGACTTACCCCCGAGCTTATCAATCAAGGCTATGTCTATATCGCAGAAAGCCCCTTGTATGAAATAATCCATAAGGAAAAATCTCTCTTTGCCTATAATGACCGCGAAAAAGAACAGATCTGCGCACAGTTGGAAGGCAAGAAATATAAAATAATGCGTTCCAAGGGTCTTGGTGAAAACACCAAGGAAATGATGGCGCAAACCACAATGAATCCCGAAACACGCAGACTCATAAAAATATTGCCCGAAGATGCTGTCTTAACAGCAGAAACCTTTGAAATGCTGTTAGGCGACAATCTTCAGGCAAGAAAAGACCATATTGCAGAATACGGTGCACAGTATCTCGATATGGTAGACATCAGCTAAGGAGGTGTAAAGAATGCTCAATTATACAGAAGCTCCCATTACAGAAACTCTGGAAAAAAACTATATGCCATATGCAATGAGTGTCATAATGTCAAGAGCTTTGCCCGAAATTGACGGCTTCAAGCCTTCTCATCGCAAGCTTCTTTACACTATGTACAAGATGGGACTTTTAAACGGCGATCGCACCAAGTCCGCCAACATCGTAGGACAGACTATGCGTCTTAATCCCC
>CAZOSH010000066.1:0-6801 GCA_964582395.1 uncultured Oscillospiraceae bacterium
TGAGCTTATTCCTGATATAAAAAACAGACAACAGCCTGTTTTAGATGCTATGCGTTATAGTATTTCAGCAGGAGGAAAAAGGCTTCGACCTATATTGTTCCTTGAGTTTTACAAGTTGTGTGGTGGAAAAAATGAGTCTTTAGCATTGGATTTTGCTTGTGCTTTAGAGATGATTCACACATATTCTCTTATCCATGATGATCTTCCTTGTATGGATGATGATGATATGCGTCGAGGAAAGCCTTCTTGTCACAAAGCATTTGACTATGCGACCGCTCTTTTGGCTGGAGATGGATTATTAAATAGGGCGTTTGAAATTATGACCGAAAGGCCTGTTTGTGCAGATAATCAATTGAAGACAGCGGGTTATATTTCGAAGAGCAGCGGCATTTGGGGTATGATTGGCGGACAGACAATCGATGTGTGTAATAATGAATGCCTTAGTGACATAAATGAACTAAAGCATATGATTTCGCTAAAGACAGGCGCACTTATAAAAGCTGCTTGTGTTGGAGGTTGTTTGCTTGCTGGCGCAGTCCAAGAAAATATTAATGCTGCAGAAATGTATGCATCCAATTTAGGTCTTGCATTCCAAATAAGGGATGATCTTCTTGATGCAATAGGCGACGAAAAAACGTTAGGCAAAAAGACTGGAAGCGATGTTAAGCAGAATAAAACAACCTTCTATACCGAATATGGACTTGATGGCTGTGAAAAAGAAGTAATGCGCTTGTCTGAATTGGCTATAATGCAATTGGAAGTTTTTGAAGATAACAGTTTTTTGAAGCAATTAACTAAGTATCTTACTAATAGAACTAATTGAATATTTTTATGCAGACGGTGAATATTTTACTATTCACCGTCTTGCAAATTTATGCATGCTGTGATAACATATTTATATATCAATTTGAGGGAATGACTATGCAAGAATACAGATATTTGAATCAAATAGATTATCCATCTGATCTAAAAAAAATTGAAATAGATAAATTACCTGATCTCTGTGAAGAAATTAGGGATTTTTTGGTGGACTCAGTATCTAAAACTGGGGGACATCTTGCTTCAAATATAGGTGCTGTTGAACTTTCTGTTGGATTACATTATGTTTTTGATTCCCCAAAGGATCATATAATGTTTGATGTTGGGCATCAGGCATATGTTCATAAGATCCTTACAGGAAGAAAAAATAGATTTAATACTCTTCGTAAGCTGAATGGTATTTCGGGTTTTTTAAAACCTGATGAAAGCGAGTATGACTGTTTTATATCCGGTCATTCATCTAATTCAATTTCTGCCGTTTTGGGTCTGGCAAGGGCTGATAAGCTTAAAGGAATTGACTCTTATTCTATCGCTCTTATTGGTGATGGAGCCTTGTCCGGAGGCATGGCGTATGAAGCACTTAATGATGCCGGATGTTCCGGATTGCCTCTTGTTATTGTTTTAAATGATAACGATATGTCCATTAGTAAAAGCGTTGGTGGACTTGCTAACTGGCTATCACACTTAAGACTTACACCCAAGTATTTTTCTATGAAGGAACGTACAATCAGACTTCTTAGAAAATTTGGCAGGGCAGGAAATGTAATAATCAATATAATTTCATCGCTAAAGGATAGTTTTAGAAGACAAATTCTTCCAGAAAATATTTTCACACTTTTTGGCTTTGAATATCTCGGCCCCGCAGATGGTAACGATATTGAAAGTGTAATTACGTTGCTAAAACAAGCAAAAAAGCTTAGTAAACCTGTTGTAGTTCACTTTAAAACTGTTAAGGGCAAAGGGTATAGTTATTCCGAAGCGGCTCCTGACGAATATCATAGTGTTTCGGCTTTTGATACTTGTGACGGAAAAAAGGCATCAAATACTGACTCTTTTTCTTCTGTATTTGGCGAGACTCTTATTTCTCTTGCAGATAAAGACAAAAACATTTGTGCGATTACAGCAGCTATGGATATGGGTACGGGATTAACAGGTTTTAAAAACCGCTTTCCTCATAGATTTTTTGATGTTGGTATTGCAGAACAGCATGCAGTAACTATGAGTGCAGGATTAGCAAAGAGCGGAGCTATTCCTGTTTGTGCTATTTATTCAACCTTTATGCAACGTGCGTATGATCAACTGTTACATGATGTTGCATTAAATAGGTCTCATGTTGTATTAGGAATTGATAGATCTGGCTCTGTAGGTTCAGATGGGCCAACGCACCACGGATTGTTTGATACATCATATCTCCGTTCTATTCCGGGTATGGTTATTTACGCGCCTTCCTCTTATGATGAGTTGCGCACTGCTCTTTATAAAGGCATATATGAACATTGTGGTCCTGTCGCTATTAAATATCCGAGAGGGCAAGAAGGATTATATGTAGACAATTCTATGGATGATTCTTCATATGTAATACAACGTGGAAAAGACGTAACTATCGTTTCATATGGAGTCTTGATCAATGAAGCAATAAAAGCTGCTCAAGTATTGGTTCAAGAGGGCTTTTCTGCCGAAATTGTTAAGATCAACCGATTGGATGATATTGATTATAAGACGATAAAAGAATCTGTATTAAAAACAGGATGTCTTATCATATGTGAAGAATGTGTTGAAGCAGGTGGAGTGGGAGAAGCAGTTTCTGCATTTCTCACAACAAACGAAATTACTGCATCAGTCAAGCTTATTAACTTTAAGAACTCTTTTTCGGAAATTGGCACAGTATATCAGAATTATCAACTTCATGGACTTGATTTCAGCAGCATTGCAACAATTGCAAAATCTCTTATTACTGAAAAGGGGATAAGAAATGAATAATCTTTATGTTCATCCCAATCCTACAAAAAACGGAATGAAGGAAGTTGTAGAAGTAATAGTTCCTAAGCTTTATGATCTTGGTTTCAACATCTTTATGGATGAAAGATCTACTTGTATACCTGATAACAGTTCATATATAATTCTTACTTCATATAAAGAAGCTATTGCAGCTGCAGATTGCCTCGTTGTAATAGGTGGAGATGGAACTATTATCAGAATTGCATTAGATGCCGCATGGGCTAATAAGCCTGTTTTAGGCATAAATATGGGAACATTGGGTTTTATTCCCGAATTGGAAGTTGATGAAATTCAATTGATAAAAGCGCTCAAAACAGGGAAATTCGAGTATGATAATAGATTGATGCTCGATATATCAGTAATTGCTTCCGATGGAAGTGTTAAATTTAAAAGAACTGCATTAAATGAGACAGCCATTTCCAAAGGTTCATTGTCAAAAATGATTGAGCTTTCTGTGCATGTAAGTGGTAAGAAAGCTATGTCTTTTTCGGGAGATGGTCTTATAGTTTGCTCTCCCACCGGTTCCACAGCATATTCTCTATCTGCAGGCGGACCAATTCTTGAACCGTCATGCAGTTGTATTGCTGTTACACCTATTTGTCCTCATTCGTTAAATATAAAATCATTCGTTTTGCATTCCAATAATATAATTGAGGTTTTTGTTAATCCCGGATCGAATTCTGCTTTTATTCTCGCAGATGGTTCAGAGCCGGTTCAGGTTACCCAAGATGATAGGATCGTCATAGAAAAATCCAAGTTATCCTTATCACTTATCAGGTTAAAAGATTTAGGTTTCTATGAGATAATCAGAAGAAAACTATCAGGGGAAAGGGGATAAGTTATGAAGTTCCAAAGGCAAGCTGCTATTTTAAGAATTATTAATGATAATGAGATTAAAACGCAGGAAGAACTTTCCGCATTAGTTTGCGCAGCGGGATTTCCGGCTACTCAAGCTACAATTTCAAGAGATATTAAAGAATTACGTCTTGTCAAGGTTGCCACATCCGATAATGGATATAAGTACGCCGCTCCCAGTAAGCATAATAGCGCGTCATATATGACTCGATTGAAAAACATATTTAAAGAATGTGTTATTCATATTGACAGAGCGCAGAATCTTGTTGTATTGAAAACACTTAATGGTATGGCGAACGCTGCGGCGGCTGCAATGGATGCTATGGAAATAGCTGATATAGTTGGTACTATTGCAGGCGATGATACAATTCTTATTATTCTACGCACTAATGAAGAAGCTGAAAAATTCTGTAAAACTGCAGGAGATTTGCTTAAGTAAGGTTACATTATGCTTAAACGCCTTTATATTGAGAATATTGCTATAATAGAAAAAGTAGAGATCGAGTTTATGCCCGGTCTTTGTGTTCTGTCCGGAGAAACCGGCGCAGGTAAATCTATTATTATTGACTCAATAAATGCTCTTACGGGATCAAGAGTCAGCAGAGATATAATACGAACCGGTGCAAATAGTGCAACAGTTTCTGCAGTTTTCGAAGGTATCCCTGAAAGAGTATCTGAAATAGCGACATCAATGGGTGTGAATGTATCTGACGGCGAGATCGTTATGCGCAGGGAGATGTATGTTTCGGGTCATAACTCCTGCCATATTAACGGACAACCTGCGACTTTAAATATGTTGCGGCAATTGGGAAGTCTGTTGATTAACATTCATGGACAACACGATGGGATGCATTTATTGAATGAAGAACTTCATATTGATTATCTCGATGAATACTGCAATAATAAAAAGCAGTTGGATGATTATGTTGCAGGATATGAAAAACTATTATCACTTAACAGACGAATAAAGGCTCTCTCATTAAGCGAAAGTGAAAAAACAAAAAGACTTGCACTTATCGAGGGACTGATAGCCCAACTTGAAGATGCACAAATATTGCCTGATGAGTGGAATGATCTTACACTCAAAAGAACAAATCTTTATTCAGAAGAGAAACTTGCGCGTGTTCTTTATGATTCACTTTCATATCTCGAAGGAAATGATGATATGTCGGGAGCTTACAGCAATATAGCAAACTCAAGAACACTTCTGCAGAAATCTAAAGTCACTTTATTAGACGATGAGTTAGCAAAAAAGCTTACTGAAGCGTTGGATAATGTTTCTTTAGTCACGACCCAGATATCCGATATGTTGTCAAGGCTTGAATATACGCCCGAGCTTTTAGATGCAACAGAAGCAAGGCTGCAAAAGCTTGAAAATATTGCTCATCAGTGCAAATGTGAACCTGATGAACTTGACAAAATCCTTAATTCCTTATATGATGAACAAAGTTCCTTGGTTACCGCAGATGAAAGCTTGGACAGTCTTAAAATTGAATATTCACAGGAAAGAGACGTTTTGAGTAAATTGGCTGATGAGTTGCGTATTTCTCGTGAAAATGGCGCAGAACGGCTTTCTGTGCAAATGGAGAAGGATCTATCGTTCCTTAATATGCCGAATGCTCGTTTCTCTGTTGAAATTACATCTCTTTCAAAGTTTGGAAAGAAAGGGATAGACACTGTCAGGTTCCTTTTATCCGCCAACAGGGGAGAAGATCTTAAGCCGTTATCCAAGGTAGCATCGGGCGGTGAATTATCGCGTATTATGTTGTCGTTTAAAAATGTATTAAGCGACTCAGATGGCGGTGCTACTGCTATTTTCGATGAAGTAGATACGGGCGTAAGCGGAAAGGCTGCAAGTCGTGTAGCACAAATGCTGTATTCGATCAGCAGAGACAGACAAGTTCTCTGTGTAACACATCTTCCACAAATTGCTTCAGCTGCAGATTATCAATACAGAATAAGCAAATCTGTTATCGATAACCGAACTTCTACGTCCGTAGAATTACTTGATGAAAGCGGAAGAATTGATGATCTGTGCAGGCTAATAGGCGGTGAGAACATAACTCAAGCAACAAGGGAAAGCGCTGCCGAAATGCTTTATCAAACTAAAAATAAAATCACAAGGTGATTATTGGAGGTATAAACTATGACACTTTTTGAAGAGCTTAAAGCTCGCGGGCTGATTGCCCAAATGACCCACGAGGATGAAATACGCGATCTCCTTGACAATCAAAAAATTACATTTTACATTGGCTTTGACCCAACTGCTGACAGCCTTCATGTAGGTCATTTCCTTCAGCTTGTTGTTATGTCCCGTTTTCAGAAGGCAGGTCACAGACCTATTGCTCTTCTTGGCGGCGGTACAACTATGGTTGGCGATCCTACAGGTAAAACAGATATGCGCAAGATGCTTACCAAGGAAGACATAGCACATAATGCTGAATGCTTTAAGGTCCAGATGCATAGATTGGTTGATTTTTCTGAAGGAAAGGCTATGATGCTTAATAATGCTGATTGGCTTTTGAAACTTAACTATATCGATTTTCTCAGGGATGTAGGTGTTCATTTCTCGGTAAATCGTATGCTTACTGCTGAGTGCTTCAAGACAAGACTTGAAAAAGGACTTTCTTTCCTTGAGTTTAACTATATGCTTATGCAGAGCTATGATTTCTACTATCTGAATCATAATTACGGATGTGTTCTTGAACTTGGCGGTGATGATCAGTGGTCAAATATTATCAATGGTGCTGACCTTATCCGTCGCGTAGATAAAAAGCCTGCTTACGGTATGACCTTTACTCTTCTTACGACATCCGAAGGAAAGAAAATGGGCAAGACTGAAAAGGGTGCCGTATGGCTTGATCCTAACAAGACCACTCCCTTCGATTTCTTCCAATATTGGAGAAATGTTGATGACGCTGATGTAATTAAGTGTATGAAGCTTCTTACTTTCATCCCTCTTGAAGAGATCGAAGAGTATACCAAAAAAGAAGGCAGTGAGCTTAATGCTGTCAAAGAAAAACTTGCATACGAGATAACTTCTATGGTTCACGGTGCCGAAGAAGCTGATAAGGCTCTCCAGGCAAGTAAGGCTCTCTTTGGTGCAGGTTGCTCCGATGAGAATATGCC
>CAZOSH010000067.1:0-6768 GCA_964582395.1 uncultured Oscillospiraceae bacterium
GTTTGTTATGTCCATATTATTGGAACTTATCTTAATATCATATATATCTCCCGCAACAACATTCTCCCCTATTTCAAACGCAAGTGTAAACATAACACCATTATTCATATTATTAACCATTTCCGTCTGTTCCCAGGTTATCGCAATCGGGCTGGTTGTAATGGAAGAACTTGTATATGTTCCACCAAAGTCTTGACTAAGTTCAATTGATTTTAATGTCATTGCATTATCATCATATGTAATCGACAAAACCGCAGCAAAAATACCAGGATTGTTATCAACACTGATATTAACAGATACTGTTTGACCAGGCATAGCCTTTATATCACCAATTACGATGGTGGCCCCTGTACTAGATGTAGCATATACTGGTATATATGACATTATCATCGTTAGCAATAATAACATCGCTACTAATCGTTTATTTGATACTTTCATTTCAAAACTTCCAATCTTTTATTTAATCTAAGTTTGAACTTATACTCAGTTTTAAAGCATAATATTTATCCTAAATTAAAATCATACAATTGTAATATTGCCATCCACGATCACAAAGTCCACATCATCCTCGTTTACATTGCAAATGTCCCCCTTTGTATATTCCAAATCAATGGAATATACGCCAAGCATAGCATTATCCCTTATATTAAAAGATAACTTAAACATTTTTCCATTGCTATTATTATCCGCCATTTGAGTCTCTTCCCATCTTACAGATACTGGACTGCTCAAAGAAGATGCTGCTGTATACAGTCCCCCAAAACTATTATCTAACGATAAAGAATTGAGTGTCATAACGCTTTCGTTATATGTGACAGAAAATCCTGCAGCGAATAATCCAGGATTATTAAACACTGTAATCGTTATCTCCACCGTGTCACCAGCGCTTGCTGTAGCGCTACTTACAATGATCGTAGGTTCTGTAATTTCCTCGTACTTTGCAGTAACGGTCAGGTCGCTTGTTACATTATCAAACGCCTTATCCCAGCCGGTGAAGGTGTAGCCCTCACGAACGGGGTCGGCGGGAGCAGTGGCTGCCTTGCCGCTTTCGACTGTTTCGGTCTTAAGGGTCTCGCCATCGTGGTCTTTGAAGATTACTGTGTATGTAACGGGGGTCTCAGGCTCATCGGGAGTTATGGTAACGCCAACGTAACCTGCATCTATTTCGGAATCATCGGACATAACAAGGATGAGATGCAATTCGCTGTTGATATAGGCATTCTTTACGCTTAAACCATCCTTACCGGGAGCGCCGGGTTGTCCGTCTTCGCCATCCTTGCCTGCTGCGCCTGTTGTGCCTTCTGCCTTGACATTGGTGTTAGTCTCGCCTATCCACCAATAGCCATCCTTGATATAAGGTGTTTCGCCGTCCTCGCCGTCTTTACCGGGAGCACCGGGCTGTCCGTCTTCGCCGTCTTTGCCTGCAGCACCTGTTGTGCCTTCTGCCTTGACATTGGTGTTGGTCTCGCCTATCCACCAATAGCCATCCTTAATATAAGGTGTCTTGCCGTCTTCGCCGTCTTTACCTGCGGCACCGGGTGCGCCGTCTTCGCCATCCTTACCGGGAGCACCGGGCTGTCCGTCCTTACCTGCGGCACCTACGAGAGAGGCAAGCCACTCTGCTTCGGTTCCCTTATAGCCGTTATCTACAGCGATCTGATATGCGCTCTTTCCGTCGTCGCCATCCTTGCCGTTAGAACCTACCAAGGATGCAAGCCAGCTCTGCAGATCACCCTTATAGCCGTTATCTACAGCAAGCTCGTAAGCGGACTTGCCGTCTTCGCCCTTTGCGGCTGCAGCGCCGTCTTTGCCGTCAGCGCCAACCAAAGAAGCCAACCATTCGGTCAGGCTGCCTTCGAAGCCGTTATCGCAAGCAAGTTCATAGGCAGACTTTCCGTCTTTACCCGCTGCGCCGGGTGCGCCGTCAGTACCATCTTCTCCAACAAGAGAATCCAACCATTCGGTGAGTGTTCCCTCAAAGCCGTTATCACAAGCAAGCTCATAGGCAGACTTTCCGTCAGCGCCGTTTTTGCCTGCGAGAGATGCTATCCACTCTGCTTCTGTGCCCTTATAGCCAAGCTCTACTGCGAGAGCATATGCAGACTGTCCGTCCTTACCGGAAGCACCGGGCTGACCGTCAGTTCCGTCTTTACCTGCGGCACCAACCAAGGATGCCAGCCAAGTCTGAACGTCACCCTTGTATCCGTTTTCAACAGCCAGCTCGTAAGCGGACTTGCCGTTTGTGCCATCCTTACCTGCTGCGCCTACGAGAGATGCAAGCCACTCATCTTCTGTGCCCTTGTAGCCCTTTGCAACCGCAAGCTCATAGGCAGACTTGCCGTCTGCACCTGCTGCGCCGGGCGCGCCGTCAGCGCCATCCTTACCTGCCGCACCGGTCTCACCTACCAAGGATGCGAGCCACTCGGTAAGTGTGCCTTTATAACCATTAGCAACCGCCAATTCATAAGCGGACTTTCCATCGGCGCCGGGGTCACCCTTGTCGCCCTTTGCGGCTGCAGTGCCATCCTTGCCGTCAGCGCCAACCAAAGAAGCCAACCACTCGGTGAGTGTGCCTTCAAAACCGTTATCGCAAGCGAGCTCGTAGGCAGATTTGCCGTTTGCGCCGTCCTTGCCTGCGGCACCTGCTGCGCCATCTTTACCATCTTTGCCGTCGGCACCGTCAGTGCCGTCTTTACCATCAGCTCCATCTTTGCCGTCGGCGCCCTTTGCACCAATCAGCGAGTCAAGCCACTGTGAAAGGGTTCCCTCAAAACCGTTCTCAACAGCCAGCTCGTAAGCAGACTTGCCGTTGGGTCCGTCTTTGCCGTCAGCTCCATCCTTTCCAGCTACACCGGCTTCACCTACCAAGGATGCAAGCCACTGAGTCTCAGAGCCTGTATATCCGTTTTCAACAGCCAGCTCGTAAGCAGATTTGCCGTTTGCTCCATCCTTGCCTGCAACACCGGCTTCACCTGTCGCTCCGTCTTTTCCTGCTGTACCGTCTTTGCCTGCAGGGCCGACTTCACCAACGAGTGATGCAAGCCATTCCTCGACAGTGCCCTGATAGCCCATACTCACCGCCAATTCATAAGCAGATTCTCCGTCCGCGCCCTTTTGGACGCCGGCTTCGGTGGAGTCCTCACCGCAGCCGCTGAACATTGTTGCAATCAGCGCTATGATCATTATAACTGTTGCAAGCTTCATCATGATTTTTGAGCTTTTCATAATCTCTCTCCTCTTCTCGAGTCCGGCATAATTATAAATGCCACATAATTTGCCTTATGTAGTAAAGGTTTGTATCATAACCGTTTCGAATGCGTAATGAATTGCAAACTTTTTAATTAAAAGCACAAAAATAAGACCAATGATGGTGATATTAAGAACCATTGGTCTTATTTCTATGCAAAAAAACTTCTTATCCCTCCAAAAAGCTTGAAAGCATTTGACTTTTACAAGTTGATATGTTATTATTCGAGTATGTATCTTATGTATCTTTTACTACATAAGGCAAATTATGTTATAACCTTATTGCCGATGCCGCAGGGCATCGGTTTTTATATTATCAGTCTCATACTTTCCATCTTGCGCTTATGCTCTGCGCCCGTGGTGACAATATATATTCTCGTCGTGTTAATACTTGTATGACCCAGGATATCTGCCAGTTTGGCGATATCCTTTTCTATTTGATAAAATGTTCTGGCAAACAGATGCCTGAGATTATGAGGAAAGACCTTTTTCGGGTTGACACCTGCCACCTTGCAAAGCAGCTTCATATCTTTCCAGATATTACTCCGGTTGAGAGGTTTTCCCGATTTTGTTATAAAAATTATCCCTGTTTTTATCCTGTTCTCTTTTGCATATTTCAGCAGCTTGTTCCGCAATTGGGAAACAATAAAGATCGTTCGGATCTTACCTTTACACGAAACCGTAGCTGCGCCCTTTTTTGCCGCTTCTACCGTTATAAAAGGCAACTCACTGACCCTGATTCCCGTACTGCATATAGTCTGAATAACAAGACTCAGCCTTTGATTTTTCTTTTTTTCTGCCGCTTTTACGAGCATAACATATTCCTGTTTGGACAGTTCTTGCTCTTCGGGACAGTATGCTTTTTTCTGAAGCTTAAACTGCTTTACACAACAGGCTTCCAACCCGCAAAACTTCAAAAAAGAATTCATTGCCGCAATCATTGAGTTTGCGCCGCTGACAGCATAGTACTTGCCAAGATAAGCTTTGTAATCTATAGCTAAAGCCTTGGTCAACGCTCTGTCCCCGACAAAGTTCAAAAAGTAACGTATATCACGAAGATATTTTTCTATGGTATGAACGCTTTTTTCTGCCTCTTTGAGACTTATTTCGTAATTTGTTAATCTTGCATTGTAAATAGCGCTGTTTTTCAACTTCCGCACCTCCATTTTACTTTTATCCATCGTTAACTCAAATTCATCATCTTGCTTCACCATAATCTTATTATGTGTCATTCATGCAAATAGTTCGACATAAAACTGTTTTTTCGAGTAATTTTATATTTACCTTAAGATATTTTTTTGTTATAATGTCTATGTGTCGAGTATTTTTGACAAAAGGAGGAGCAAAATGGAAAAAAAGCTGATTTTAAGAGTCCAGCCAAATGCCGCTGCGGCAATGCTTACCCGCGCAGGCGAAGGCGACGCCGCGCTCCTCTACCTGTATATAACCGTCCACGGTGATAGCTGCCTGCTTTCTCAGGCTTCCATTGATCTGAAGTTTACCGAAAAGCAGGCGCAAAAGGCGGCAAACACCCTGCTTATGTACGGCATAGTTTCTGAAGAAGGCTCAATGCCTCCCCGAGATACCAAGCCCACCGATCCCGCCGAGCTTGCCGCTCTGCGCGAGGGCGATGCGGATTTTAGAAATCTTTGCGGCTATCTTGAAGGCGCTTTGGGCAGAATACTTCGCAGAAGCGATTTAGAGGCGCTTTGTACAGTGCATTATGATCTGGGTCTGCCCTGCGATGTGCTGATGCTTATGATAAACTATTGCCGCTCACGTCGCAGACTGAATATTCGCGAGATAGAACGGCTATCCTATGATTGGAACGACAACGGCATCAATACATACGATCAGGCAGTTGAGCATCTGACCGCCCTTAAAGAAAAGCAGAGTCGGGTAGGCACCATTATGACCATTTTGGGCTTTTACGGCCGTCGTCCCTCCGACAGCGAGCGTGCATTCATTGAAAAATGGATATCTATGGGCTTTGACGACGAGATGATAAAGCTTGCCTATGAGCGTATGATGGCTCGTACCCACGAGGTGTCCTTCGCCTATCTCAACGCCATTTTAGAGCGTTGGCACAAGGAAGGTATCACCACCGCCAAGCGCGCCGAAGCTGACAAGACCCGTAAGGTACAGCAGCCCGCCCTTGACAATTCCGCCATAGAAGCCCAGGTCATTGCACAGTTTGAAAAGAAGCGCTCCGACCGCGAGATCCGTCAGCACAGAAGACTTGAGGCGCTTATCAAAAAGAGTCCCGACTTCGAACAACTGGAGCGGCAGATCCGCTTGCTTGCTTCACAAGCCGCCCGTTCTACAGGCGAAAAGCGGGAAAGCCTGCTCTCACAGCGCGCAGTACTGACAGAGGAACGGGCACGGGTACTTAAAAGCTTTGACCTGCCTGCAGATTGGCTGGACAACACCCCCGATTGTCCCAAATGCCGCGACCGCGGCTTTATTGGCACAGAGAAGTGCGAGTGCCTGAAAAAAGCAGTAGAAGCGATAAAAAATTCACAAAAATCACTTGAACAGTGATGCAAAAAGTGCTATACTACAATTTGTTGTTTTTTGAAAAGTAATCTATTCCGGAAGGTGAGATAAATGGCATCAACAATTTCCAGAGGAATCAAGGCTCCCATTATCCGTCAGGGTGACGATATCGTTAAGGTGGTCGCAGATTCTGTTATTGCCGCAATGAAAGAGGACGTCTTCACACTGAGCGACGGCGACGTTGTTTCTGTTACCGAAGCTGTTGTTGCCCGTGCAGACGGCAACTATGCAACCATAGATCAGATAGCAGCCGACGTCAAAGCCAAGTTGGGCGGTGAGACTGTGGGTGTTGTTTTCCCCATACTCAGCCGTAACCGCTTTGCTATATGCCTTAAGGGTATTGCAAGAGGTGCTAAGAAGGTAGTTGTTCTGCTTAGCTATCCCTCCGACGAGGTAGGCAATCATCTTATAGATGCCGATGTGCTGGAGGATTCCGGCATCAACCCCTACAGCGATGTTCTCACAGTTGATCAGTTCCGTGCTGCATTCGGCGCTCCCAAGCACACTTTCACCGGTGTTGACTATGTTCAGTACTACACAGATATCATCGAAGGCGAAGGCGCTGAGGCTGAGATCATCTTTGCAAACCACGCAGATGTTATTTTGAATTATACCAAGAATGTTCTTTGCTGTGATATCCACACCCGTGAACGCACTGTACGCCGTGTAAAGAAAGCAGGCGGCGAAAAGGTATTCACCCTCTGCGATATTCTCAACACCTCTGTTGACGGAAGCGGCTTCAATCCCCAGTACGGGCTTCTGGGCTCTAACAAGGCTACCGAAGAGACAGTTAAGCTCTTCCCCAAGAATGCTCAGGAAGTTGCAGAAAACATCAGCAAGGCATTGAGCGAATACAGCGGCAAGCGTATTGAAGCTATGGTCTACGGTGACGGTGCATTCCGTGATCCCGTAGGCAAGATCTGGGAATTGGCTGACCCCGTTGTCGGTGTTGGCTACACCTCCGGC
>CAZOSH010000068.1:0-6730 GCA_964582395.1 uncultured Oscillospiraceae bacterium
GGGTGAATATATTGATAACAGTACAGTGTTGGATCATTGCGTGGAAATAAAAAAGATTCTGATTGCATCCATAAATACAGCGAAGGGAAA
The DNA here is from genome assembly GCA_964582395.1 of uncultured Oscillospiraceae bacterium. Lineage (GTDB taxonomy): Bacteria > Bacillota > Clostridia > Oscillospirales > Butyricicoccaceae > RGIG3513. Next base: position 91 of record CAZOSH010000068.1, read on the forward strand.
TACAAAATGATAACATTTGAGTATATAAAGAAAACATACCCAAATCATAAGAGCATTATTGAGGATATAGAAAAAGCTGACGATTATCGTTATGGCAGAAACGTTACTAAAGATGAAGAAAAGGCATTTTCGTTATACCAAAAAATATGGGATTCTGTGTCTTCGTGCTTCAGCGAAAAAAGATGTTTTGCGTTAATTCCTTATATATCGGACAGATTGTGTGAATGTTATTCCCTGGGCATCGGGGTAAAAAAGGATCTGATCAAGGCTTCGTCTTGTCTTATGGAGTTCGCGCACTTTGTTTATTCTTTGCCGCGAATATGCCAAGTTTCAAATGTCCAAACAGACCCGAATTATAAATATTTTAAGAGCAGGATTGATAATTTGTTACAAACGTTAAATGGAGAACTTAAAAAGCAAGGATTTATTCTATGTTTATCTGATAATGGAATAAAGGTATTTTCAAAGTTTCGTTTGCCGTTTGAAAGGAGCAATAAAAAAGGTGTTGATTATAGTATTTTCAGAGAGGTAATATCAAATATATTAGACTGGATACCTCGTGTTTTAGGGGAAAAGAGCTTAAACGCGCGTTATGGTACATTAGACACAGGCAAATATTTTTATGACTTGGAAAACGTTTTGTTCTATAACTTTGGGTTTTCTAAAGAAACGCTGAAATATAAAACGGAAAAAGGTGTTGCATTTTCAAGGATTTCTACGAACGAAGTGAGGGGATTACAGATAAAAGAAAATATACCGAACGAACTCTGTCACTGTTATGAGTATTTTTCTGACCCGATTCCCTGCCTGCCAAATAATGCGGAAAGATTGATTGTTCAATGGGAAAGTCAGCCCTTTATTGCCATCAAATCATCAAATAGCGCTTCAGATTATTGGAAAGCGATGCGGCAAATATCATATAGCAAAATTGCTCCCGTCGATACAAAAAATAATAACAGATTTTCGTTATATTTGGAAATTGAGAAGCCGAGGGGTGAACAACTTTATCTGCTCGGCTCCTTAAAGTCGCTTTTAGACGGCGTAATATCTGCGCTGCATGGTGGGGAGTTTAGTGAAAAAGAAATACTCTCGCACAGCGAAAAGCTTAATGTACCGCGGGAATGGTTTTTAAATAACAATATGAATATTTTAGGGCGAAGAAAATACATTCAATTCTATCCGAGTAAGAGCGGCATAAAATGGAACCCGGCAGATGACTTGTGTGACAAGGTAAGCGTTTCGGTTGTTGAGGGAAAAACATGGAAAATCAAAGGAAGAGTGTATGAAATTCCTTCTGAATGTATTCAATAATGCGCCTTTGAATTACTGATAAGAAAGATTGCATTTTGCTTCATCCGAGCTTGCTCGGATTTCATCGTGCAAAGCACGATTTCGTTTACTTTTATAAATCTCTTGATACCCACTAAAGCAACAACAATCCGTAATATCCACACACAATATTACAAATCGTATAAACGTTATTCGACATCAATCTCCCCGTTTCTCATAACATTCCAAACTAAAACCCCTTGTGTTTAAGGCAAAACACAAGGGGTTTATGTATTTTTGTCTATGCTTTCAGTTCTTTACGATCATATAGACCATTTTAAAGCCGTTTTGGGTCATATATTTTATTCCTGCGTTGGGATAAGCCTTTCTGAGTGCGGTACCTACGGTGGATTTATAATTATTTCTCAAAACCTCAAACTGTTCCTGGGTTTCACAATGAATATAAATATGAGTATATTTTCCCTGCGCCGCCTCCTGTGATATCTTGTTAAGCTCGGTGAGGGTATCCTGGCCTGCGGATATTTTGGGGGTGTAGCGGTTGGAGATGTTCAGTGGCTTGGTAATTGACGGTACATAGGGTGCATAGGTGGCTTCAAGAGTGTAGCCTAATTCGGTTATTAAATCGTGGGTTGCGCCAAAGACCACATAGGTTGCGCCGTCATAAAAATCGGCGTTATCGGCGGTCAGGTCGGTATAGTACCAATTTCCGTCAAGGCGGAAAATATTCCACGCGTGGCGGACAGTGGTCATACCCACAACAGTGTTGCACTGTATTCCTGCGGCGTTGCAAAGAAGATTAAAAGCATCGGAAAATCCATCGCAGTGGTTGACACCGTTTACAAGAGTGCCGTAGACATTCATAATGTCGTCGCCTTCAAGGGAGTAGGTGCTTTTTTTGATTATCTGATCGTGGAAATACTTGATCTTCTCAAAGTCCGACTTTCCCTTTACGGCAGAAAGCAGAGTGTTTACCTCTTTTTCCACAGCGGTCATCTTGGTCAGGTATTCATCTTGGGTCATCTGATAGTTGAATGTTATCGCGGTTGCTAATTCGCCCTTGTAATTATACCGATACTCGGTGTATACCATCATAGTTTCCGGCAGGGAATAGATCAAAATGTCATAATATTCACTAAGCATGGTCTTGGAAATGGGCGCGGTAAAGGTGTATTTTTCCTCAAATGACATAACCGCGTTATACATTCCAACGATCTCCTTTTTGGCGATCTCGGTCAGATTGAAGACCGACAGACGGTCATATGCCGAGGGAAGCAGCCCTACGCAGGGATAAACATAGGAGGTCTCGCTGTAGCCTTCAATATGGTCGCAGATGGTGCATTGCCTATAAGCGGTGTGACCTTTTTCTGAGGGAGTAGCTGCCTTTTCGGGGTAGGTCTTGAACTGATGGGCGGTGCAGACGAAAACCGTCTCTTCCTTTCCCTCGATCTCCTGACAGCGGGAGCATTGCTTATGAGCGGTGTAGCCGTTGCTCTCAGGGGTAGCCGCTTTTTCGGGCACATTGACCCAATCGTGACCTAATGGGGGAATGGTGGTGCCATCTTCCTTATAATCGCAAAGTATGCACTTTTTGGTAGGGGTCTTACCGGTAAACTCGCAGGAGGCATTATAGCCGCCGCTCTCAAAGAAATAGTGAGCGCAGGTATCCTCAGGGGAGGATGGGGTCGAAGGGGAAGGCGAGTCATCCCCGCTATCATCCTCATAGTCATCCGACGGATAGGTGTAATCGTCCTCAAAATGGTCGTAGTAGTCCTCATCAAAGTCGGAATAGTAATCATCCTCACCGCAGGCAGTAAAAGTAAGCAGGGCAAGGATCAGCAAAATAGATAAAAGCAGTTTTCTTTTCATATATATCGTCTCCAAAGTTTTACCTGACCATTATACCTCTTTTTGGATTATTTTTCAATCTCGGGTAGGATAATTTTGTTTTGTGTCTGCAAATATGCGACAAATAGTAATATTATATAATTATATTACTGTTTGTATAATGTTCTCGCGGATGGCAAAGAGGCAATATTCCGTAACATTTTAAATTAAAACTCCTTGTGTTTTGGTTAAAACACAAGGAGTTACTTGTCATTTTGCAGTTTTCTCTTTCCTATAGCGCCACAGAGCGAGCAGTATGCTTGACATAACAAGTACTTCAGTAACAATGGATAAGTAAGCGCCCGTATGTAAGTCATAAAGCAGCCACATAGGCGATGAGGGAAAGTTGACCATTCGGGAAAGCTGGGCGTTTTTTATCCGCAATGCAAAGTTGGACAAAATCAGCGCCGCCATAGGCAACAGCGAGAAAAAGTCCGCCCAAGTGAAAATAGCAAAGACTATATTTATTACCGAAAAACCGATGGGCCACCAAATGCCTTGCGCCCATTTTCGTCCGCCGTTGGCATAAACGATATTACGCACAAGGGACAGCGCGTTGAGTGCCGCGCCCGTCCACGCGCCAAGAAGAATAAATTGTGCTGTGAGAAATATACAGGCAATACACTGTGTAAAGGCAATCTTTATTGTAGTATTGGCTTGGAATGATAAAAATAAGCCGATCATTCCGCCGATGCCGCAAACCTGGGCGACGATAAACAAGGGTCCCATAGCTTTCTCCTGTTAAATAAGCAAAAGTGTAAGATATGCGGCATAAACGCCAAAGGTCACAAGACCCTGCGCCTTGCCGGTTTTTTGACGGATAAGCAGGGGGACAAGTGCAACCAAAATAGTCAGCAGACAGAAGGGAAGATCAAGGCTTAGTGCCTGTGCACTCAAAGGCAGAGCCTTGCCCGAAACCAAGGAGCAAAGGGGCATTATAAGGGTCAGATCGATGATATTTGCCCCTAAAATGTTGCCGAGACCCAAGCTGCCCTGCTTTTTGACCACCGAGGTGATGGTGGTGACCAGCTCGGGCAGGGAGGTACCTATAGCCACAATAGTAACCGAGATGAGCGCCTCCGAAATGCCGAAATATGCCGCAATGTTACTGCAGGAGTCGACCAAGAGATCCGAGCCGAAAACTATTCCCGCAGTGCCGATGATAAATTTTACAAGATTGGTGATTACAAGCCTTTTTGTGGGCTTTTCTTTTTCCTCTTCCACGCGGTTTTTCATTGCCGATGCAACATTTTCCCAAACAAACAGAGCAAAGATAACCATCAGCACAATGCTTCCCCAGACCGCAAAGCTTCCGCCCTGACCTGAGACAAGCAAGATAGCCGCTGCTGCGGTCAGCAGAATGGATTTTATAAGATAATCGGAGCGTTTTGCCGCTGTCGCTGTAAAAAACAGAGATATGGCAAGAATGAGACCGGTGTTGACCGTGACGCTTCCCACCGCGTTGCCCACCGCCATATCTACCTTACCGCCGATGGCGGCAATCAGCGAGACCAAAAGCTCGGGCAGGGTAGTGGCAATAGAAACCACCGTAGCGCCTACGATAAACTTGGGAATACCCGAAATCTCCGCGAACCAGGACGCGGCATCAACGAAAAAGTCACCGCCTTTGATTATGAGAATAAGCCCTGCGGCAAAGAGTACAAATTGAAACCAAAAGTGCATATGAAAACCTCCTAAAACTTCTGTTGATTTTATAGTAAAGAAAAATGTGAAAAAAGTCAATAAACAACTGTGTCAAGCGGGTGTTTTTTGTCGGTTTTCGGCTTGACAATAAAGGGTATTTTAATATATACTTTATATATAAAATAAAGGAGATTTTTTGTAACTGACGGAAGTGGGGAGTACCCGCGGGGAGCAAAAAATCATATTTATGCCGACCGTCTGGGCAGCCCTATTCTGTGGGATATACCACAGTTTAATAGGTCTGTCCTTTTTTCTTTTTGGCATATTTGCGCCAATGCATCGTAATACTCGTTTGCCGTACAAATAGTACTGCCAAACTTCGCATTACTCGCCTTGACACAAATCTGCACCAAAAGCGAGTTTTGGGCATAAAGGAAATGAATTGTCATGAATTGAGCCTGTCGGCTCATGAATTGCAGACGATGTCTGCATGAAGGTGTTGCCTGCGGCAACGAAATGTAGGGAACGGGTTTCCCGTCCCGCGGGAGGCGAAACGCCTCCCCTACAAAATCTGTCGCGGAACGAGACACCTCAACTATTCACTCTTCATTTTTCACTATTCACTAATCTTTGGAGGAAACACACAATGAAAAAGATTGCAATTATCATGGGCAGCGACAGCGATCTGCCTGTAGTTGAAAAGGCAGCTATTTGCCTTAAGGAATACGGCGTTCCCTTTGAGATGAGGGTCATGTCCGCACATCGCACACCCGATGCGGTCCGTGAGTTTGTTTCCTCCGCAAGAGAAAACGGCTACGGCGCTATTATTGCCGCTGCAGGTAAGGCTGCTCATCTGGCGGGCGCGGTTGCAGCAAACACCACCCTGCCGGTTATCGGAATCCCCGTAAAGAGTTCCACTCTTGATGGCCTTGATGCTCTTCTTGCTACAGTGCAGATGCCTTCGGGAATGCCCGTCGCCACCGTTGCTATCGACGGCGCGCAGAATGCCGCTTTGCTTGCAATTCAGATCTTGGCGATTACCGAGCCCGAACTGGCTGAAAAGCTGGCAGCTTCCCGCGCTGCCGCTGCTGCAAAGATCGCGGCAAAGGATGAAGAAATAAATAAAAAATACAAATAAACATAAAAAAGAGAGGTTATCCGTATGAAACAGGTTTATAAGGGAAAGACAAAGGATGTATTTGCACTGGACAACGGAAATTATCTGCTTAAGTTCAAGGACGACTGCACCGGCAAGGACGGCGTTTTTGATCCCGGCGAGAACTCTGTAGGTCTGACCATTGAGGGTGTAGGGGATGTTAATCTGCGCATGTCCATTTACTTCTTCGAGAAGATCAATGCCGCAGGCATTCTGACCCACTATGTCAGCGCAGACCTTGAAAATACCACTATGGAAGTTCTGCCCGCAAAGGTTTTCGGCAAGGGCTTGGAAGTTATCTGCCGTTATAAGGCTGTGGGTTCCTTCTATCGCCGTTATTCCGATTACTGCACCGAGGGACAGGACCTGCCCGCTTATGTTGAGACCACCTTTAAGAATGATGAAAAGGGCGATCCCCTTGTTACCAAGGACGGACTTGTGGATCTTAGAGTTATGACTGCTGAGCAGTATGATTCTCTCAAGGATATGACCCAAAAGATCACCAAGATAGTTGCCGATGACCTGAAGGAAAAGGGACTTGATATGTATGATATCAAGTTTGAGTTCGGTTATGATGCAAACGGAAATGTTATGCTCATAGACGAGATTGCTTCGGGCAATATGCGCGTATACAAGGACGGTAAGTATATCGATCCTATGACTCTT
>CAZOSH010000069.1:0-5529 GCA_964582395.1 uncultured Oscillospiraceae bacterium
GCTGAGGAGCCTGGGGCAGAGCATAGAACTTGCCCTTGTGCTTACGGCTGGGAACGAGATAGTCGCGTGCGCCTTCGGGGGAGGAAGCGGTGAGGATAGGAGTCTGTATCTCCATAAAGCCCAATGCTTCCATCTGACTGCGGATGAAGCTGGTTACCTTGGAACGGAGAACGATATTTCCGTGGATCTTTCTGTTTCTCAGGTCGAGGTAGCGGTATTTGAGCCTGACCTCCTCGCGGGTCTGTGTAGAAGCATCGATCTCAAAGGGGAGACCCTGCTGGCAGGGACCCAAAACTTCGATCTTGTTTGCTCTGACTTCAATGAGACCTGTGTCAAGCTTGGGGTTGACGGTCTCTTCGGCTCTCTTGGTTACTTCGCCCTCAATAAGGACAACTGTTTCTTTAGAAATACCTGCAAGCAGGCTGTCGTCGGAGAAAACTACCTGGGTTACTCCGTAATGGTCGCGAAGGTCAACAAAAAGGACTCCGCCGTGGTCACGGATGGTCTCAACCCATCCTGTCAGGGTTACCTTTTGCCCTATGTGGTCGATTCTGAGTTCGTTACAAGTATGTGTTCTCAACATTGTAATTATCCTCCTCAAATGTGTTTGTATTTCAATAATTTTTAAAACAAAATATAAAAAGCCTTCCGCCCCATATGGGACGAAAGGCTGACTTCCGCGATACCACCCAAATTGACTGCCGTGGCAGTCCACTCAATTACATCTTTTCGCGATGAACGTGCGGTTCTAATCACCAAAGCGGCTTTCTTCCGCAGACTCCGAAGTGTTTTTCTTACGAAACTCAATGCCGCCTTTTCAGCACCGACGGCTCTCTGTAAATGAGGCAAACGCAATACTCGCTTCATCAACGTCTCAAATTATTACGGATAATTTATACCATAAAATATTTTCAAAGTCAATACTTTTACCTATATTATTATATAGCAAATGATGGTTTTTCTGCATAAAAACTTCACTCAATTATTATAATCGGCGGATGATGGTAATATTCTGTCGATATGGCAAATCAGTTTAAAAACTCATCGTTAATATCAGTATTGATAAAATCAATCAATTCGGCACCTGAAAGTCCAATTGAACAGCCTATAACTGTCTTAGTATATGCCATCTCCGAGGTCAGGCCGGATATGGGAATTATACCGTTGCGAAGTGCTGTGCCGGTGGTCTCATATATGGTTTTGGGGCAGGGCTCAATAAATAGAGGGATCTTGGGGGAGTGCTTGTCGCAAAGCTCTTTCAGGAATAGAATAGAGTTTTTTTCATCGGCAGTATCGGTAGGAATTGTATATGAATGATATGTGCCGTGAAGGACTGCATCAACGCCCTCTAATGAGTATTTGCTGTAGTCTATGCCCGTATAAGGCTCTATTTTGAGAACACAAGCATTAAGCTCATTAAACTTTTCACTGTGGATAAGCATTTCGGAGCGGTGACATTTTTTGCCCTCAAAGACTGCGTTTTCGGAGCTTATTGAGCGCATTGTCTTGCTGTGGAAATTATTTGAATCTCTGCCACATTGGATAAGATGAGCTGCATAATGAATATACATAGTATGTTCGGGCTGAAGTCCGAAAAACTTTTTATTAAGATATACCGCATACACATTGGGCTGAATGCCGTTTACAATGAGTTCAACGGCAGCCTTGAAATTAGCATTGCCGTTTGCTTTTTTGTTGTAGATAGGGAGCTGGCTTGAAACCATAATAACGGGAACGGGTGTACCTGCAAGCAAAACCGAAAGCAGTGCGGCGGTATATGCCAGTGTATCGGTGCCGTGAAGGATTATCGCTCCGTCATACCTGCTGAGATCATAGGACTTTATGGCTTTTATAAGCGAATCCCAATGTGTCACTGTCATATTTTCACTCAGTATATCCAATGGAGAAACGCAGTGGAAATCCACATTATCACGATAGGGACTCGTGCCGTTTTTAAAGTTATGAACTATCAAAGCCTGCGCCTTGCTTGTGTCGGATGCCTGCTCACCCTTGTCGGTGGCAAAGGAGCAGATAGTTCCGCCCGTTAAAATCAAAAGAATGTTCTTTTTATCCATAGCATAGTATTCCTTTCCGAAACGCCTATACATAATTACACATCAAATAATGGGTTTTGTCAATTTATAAATAGATGGAAAATAAAAACGAGAGCGCGGCGGCTCTCGTTTTACAATTTATTTTTCCAAACGCAGGAACTTGATCTTTTCGTATTTTTTGCTGATATGCAGATAGAGCAAGGCGGCAAGACAGACTACGAAAGAAACGATGGCTACAAGCTGGGATACTCTTATATCGGTGTTGCCGATGTAGAGACTGTCGGTGCGAAGACCTTCGATCCAAGCTCTGCCCAAGCCGTACCAACCAAAATACAGAAGGATTATCTCACCCTTAAAACGGCGGTGCTTGGAGTAGAAATGCAGGGCAATCAAGCCTGCAAGATTCCACAGCGACTCATAAAGGAAGGTGGGGTGACAGGGGGCGGCACCGTTTATGGACATTCCCCAAGGCAGATCGGTCATTCCGCCAAAGGCTTCTGCATTCATAAAGTTGCCCCATCTGCCTATACATTGACCAATAAGCAGAGATATGACGGCGAGGTCACCCAAATTGAAAAAGTCGATATGCTTTAGCTTTGAAAAGACTACAGCCACTATAACACCGGCTATGATTCCGCCGTATATGGCAAGACCGCCTTCCCATACCTTGATTATCTGATCGGGATTTGCGCTGTAGTAGTCCCAACGATGGAACACATAGTAAAGTCTTGCGCCTATGATTACCGAGGGCAGCAGATAGAGTGCAAAGTCGATTATGTCGTCCTGGGTTGTGCCAAAGCTTTTGCATCGGCGTAAAGCATACGCGCCAGCTAATAAAAAGCCGACACAGATAATAATTCCGTACCAACGCACAGAAAAACTACCCAACTCAAATGCTACGGGATCAAGCTCAAAGACTTTGTCAAACAGATTGGGAAAAGAAACATAATTGGTCATAATTATTCCTCTTCTTCCTTGGGAGTTACAACGACCTTAAGCTGAGTAACTCTTAATTCGTCAACCTCGGTAACGGTGACGGTCAGGTTTTCGTATTCAAAGCTGTCGCCTGTGGCAGGGAAGCCTCCAAGATTTTCGATTGCCCAACCGCCTGCAGTGGTGAAATCACCCTCAAAACTGTCGGAATCAAGACCGACCTCGTCAAGGAAATCGTAAATACTTATATCGCCGTCCACTTCAAAGACGTTTTCAGCAATCTCAGTGATGTCTTCAAATACTTCGTCTGTTTCGTCCCATATCTCGCCGACAAGCTGTTCAAGCACGTCTTCCATAGTTACAATGCCCATTGTTCCGCCGTATTCGTCGGTAACAACGGCGATATGTGTCTGACGGCGCTTAAGCTGAGAAAGAACGGCGGGAAGCTTCATGGATTTGTGGATGAAGCAGACCTCAAGCAGAATGTCGCGTATGGAGAAATCGGGTTCTTCCACAAGCTTCTTGTAGAAGTGATTGAGGTACAAAATACCGATAATATTGTCAATGGTATCCTCATAGACGGGGATTCGAGAATAGGGAGAGGTCTCCAGCTTTTCGATGATCTCATCCATAGGATCGTCAATATCTATGGCGAGCATATCAACGCGGGGAGTGAGGATCTCCTGTGCTGCAGTATCAGAAAAATCAATGGCGGACTGAAGCAGATCACTGCGTTTCTCGTCGATGACATTTTCGGTCTCTGCAATTTCGATAAGATTTGAAAGCTCATCGGCATTAAAGCCTTCGGGGTCTTCGTCCTTGCCCCAAAGCTTGGAAAGGGCGTTGACAAGCAGGTTTACCACCCAGACTATAGGATAGGTAATTACCATCAAAGCCTTGATAGGATAGGAAACGGCTCTCGAAAATGCAAAAGAATTGTCACGGGCAAGTATTTTGGGAATGGTTTCGCCAAAAATAAGGATAACAACAGTCATAATGGCTGTAGCATAAGCCGCGCCTTCTGCGCCTACCAAATTGATGGCGATAACTGTTGCAATGGAGGATGCCGCAGTGTTGACAAGATTGTTTCCGATGAGTATTGAGGAGAGGAACTTGTCATAGCTGTTATAAATAGCCAAAGCAAGTTTTGCTCTCTTGTCCCCGTCTTCCACTGATTTTTGCAGTCTGATGGGGTTAGAGGATAAGAATGCGGTTTCGGTAGCTGAGAAGAATGCCGAGAAAGCTACGCATATCAATACTAAAATATAGTTCATCATGCCTGCACCTCCTCATTCTCAACGGGGTGCACCTTAAAGATAAGGCGGCTGATGCGACGGCCTTCCATACGCAGCACCGAAACGGTGATATTTTTATATTGGAAGGATGAACCTTCGGCAATGTCAGCGGGGATATTTTCAAGAACCCAACCGCCTGCGGTCATATGAGCAAACTCTTCCTCGTCAAAGTCTTCAAAGTCAATATGCTCAAAAACATCGGTCACAAGGACATTACCCATTACTTCAAAGCGGTTGCCGCCTATTGAGCGAATCTCAAATGTGACCTCGTCGTCCTCGTCCCATATCTCACCGACCAACTCTTCGAGAATATCTTCCATAGTGATTATGCCCATTGTTCCGCCGTAATCATCGGTAACAATGGAAAGATGGACCTTCTGGGCGCTCATTTCGCGGAGCAGGTCATCTATACGGATAGCCTTGTGGACAAAATGGGGCTTGTCAAGCAAAGGCTCAAGCTCGGTATCTGCACCTGTGCGGTAATAGGCTTTGAGATACTTTCTGATACTCAATACACCTGCGATATCATCAATGGTGTCTCGATAGACGGGCAGGCGGGAATGCTTGCTTTCCTTGATGCACGCAACGATCTCTTCGGGGGTGGAATCAATGGACAAAGCGGTGAGATCGATTCGGGGTGTAAAAACATCCTGTGCAGTATGATCGTCAAACTCAAAGGCCGAATGGATCAGGTCAATACTTTCGCTTGCCGCACTGTCATTGCTGTTTTCGGTCTCTTCCTGAATGTTTTCGATCATCATATCCAGCTCTTCCTCAGTGACCGTGGGGTCGGCATTTGCGCCAAAGAGCTTGGAAACTAACTTTGCAATGGAAGAAATTACAAATACAATGGGGGAGAGAAGCCACATAAGGAATCTCAGTGAAGGAGCAAACTTTATTGCAAGAGTATCGCAACGGTCCTTGCCCAAGTTCTTGGGAATTGTCTCACCAACTAAAAAAAGCACTACTGTGGTAACTACCGTGGTGAGGGCGACAGAGTCCTCGCCAAAGATGTTGGTAAATACCAGCGTGGCAAGTGAAGCTAAACCGATATTGACCACATTGTTACCCAAAAGCAGTGTGGAAAGGGTCTTATCAAAATTGTCAAGAATATACCATGCCTTTTTTGCGCTTTTAGAGTCGCCCTCCGCTTTTGTCTTTATGCGGATACGATTTGCCGAAGAAAAGGCGGTTTCGGCACACGAGAAATAGGCACTTCCCAATAAAAGGACTGCCAAAAATATGTA
>CAZOSH010000069.1:5539-6685 GCA_964582395.1 uncultured Oscillospiraceae bacterium
AAAGACTACCAACTCCTTGTTGCTGTAAAATTATTAAAATATAATATAACAGAAAAGAGCAAATAAATCAATAGGTAATCGGTAAAGAGATAGCTTTAGTCGAAAAATGGCTTAAAAAAGATGCTCTAAGGACGCAAAAAAACACTTGACTTTTTCAGCGTTTTGGTGTATTATAGTCGATGTAAAGAAAAAATGCTTTACAGAAAGGAGCGACGGAATGAAAAGCGATACCTTCCATATGTCGATGTTGTTCGATTTTTACGGCGAGTTGCTTACCGATAAGCAGAAAGAGCTTTTTGACCTTTACTACAATGAGGATATGTCGCTCACCGAGATATCCGAGATAGTAGGTATCACCCGTCAGGGCGTCCGCGATGCAGTTATGCGCGCAGAAATGAGCCTTCGTGATATTGAAGATAAGGTCGGATTGGTCAAGCGTTATTCCCGTCTGAGCGATAAGGTTGCCCAGATCGGTGATTGCGCACATTACATAGCTATGGTCAATTCGGGAAGCAAAAAGGATTTCCAGATTGCCGAGCAGACCAACAAGATCCTTAAGATCGTCGGAGAAATACAGTAATGGCATTTGACGGACTCAGCGAAAAACTAAACGGTATATTCAAAAAACTGCGATCTAAAGGCAGACTCAGTGAGAGTGATGTCAAGGAGGCAATGCGCGAAGTGCGTATGGCGCTTTTAGAGGCAGACGTAAACTTTAAGGTTGCCAAGCAGTTTGTAAACGATGTTACCGAAAAAGCAATAGGCAGCAATATTTTAGAAAGCCTTACCCCCGCGCAGCAGGTCATCAAGATAGTTCACGATGAGCTGTGTACCCTTATGGGCGGCACTCAAAGCCGTATCAGGATGGCAAACAATGGTCCTACAGTCATTATGTTTGTCGGTCTGCAGGGCGCAGGTAAGACTACCAATATTGCAAAATTGGGTGCTCATTTTAAAAAGGCGGAAAATCGCCGCCCCTTGCTTTGCGCTTGCGACGTTTATCGTCCTGCGGCGATCGATCAGCTTAAGGTGTTGGGGAAGCAGCTTGACATTCCTGTTTTTGAGCAGGGAGCAGGTGATCCCGTTGCCATTGCCAAGGCAGCCTATGAGCACGCAAAAAAATACGGCAATAATGCCGTATTTTTG
>CAZOSH010000070.1:0-6513 GCA_964582395.1 uncultured Oscillospiraceae bacterium
ATGGAGTTATCCACTATTTCATAGACAAGATGATGCAGACCGCTTTCGCTGGTGCTGCCTATGTACATACCGGGGCGCTTTCTTACCGCTTCCAGTCCCTCTAAGACCTGTATCTGACTTTCGTCATAGGCTGTTTGGACTTTTTCGATCTCGCTCATAAATACCTCCAAAATATGGAAAGTTAAAATAGGTTTTCCAAATCTGTATTGTTATTATTAATTCGTTTTTCAAGTGTCTTTGCGCTGAGCTGACAGATATAAACGGTATCTCCGTCATACTCTCTGCAAATGACCGCCGATTTGGGCAATTCCTCAGCAACCACTATTACTCTGCCCTTGTCCTCGGCATTTTTCAAAAATGCGCGGGTATGCTTTGAACCCGTTGAGGTGTCCATATCTATAACCGCTATAACAGTATCAAAAGGAACGGTTATATCTTTCCCCAGATGAAGATACATAAAAATAACCTCTTTGTGTCACCGTTGGTGACGTGATATATTTACCTTCGGTAAACGTTGTTGGCAAGCCGACGGATTTATTATGCGGACAGTCGGGGACGCCTGTTCCTACTATTCATCATTACTCTCGGAAAAAATCAGATTTCGCGTTGAGACAAAGAACAGGAACCGTGACAGTACTTTGTGTACGGCGCAGTGACTGTTCTGCAGTATTCAGCGTGAAAGATGATTTTTCTATTCTATTCTTATAATCCTCGTTTCGCTGCCGCTTATATCTATCTCATTACAACAAGATATAAATGTCTGTCCGCCCAATGCGTGGCTTGCTATAAAGCCCTGACGAGGCTCGTCAAGCTCGCTCATAACATCGTCAAGCAGAAGCAAAGGATATTCGTCACCCTCTCGCAGCAGCTCTCTTTCGGCAAACTTCAGCGCCACCGCAGCGGTGCGGGACTGACCTTGGGAAGCATAGGCTTTTGCATCCCTGCCGTTTATGGTAAATACCAAATCGTCCTTATGTACCCCCGAAAGACAGCTTTCAGCGGCGATCTCGGCGCTTTCCATAACCTTAAGATGGTTATGGATCTCCTCGGCAATGGTTTTTACATCACCTTTAGGGTCGGAAACAGCAGAAACAGTCTTATATTCCAGCTTAAGCTCTTCCTTACCGCCTGAGATCATTCTGTGCAGCTCCATTGCCTTTTCCTGCAGTCTGTCACACAGCTCTGCGCGGGCGGAAACTATCTGTGCCCCATAAAACGCAAGCTGATAGTTATATTCGGTCAAAAGAGCCAAGTTTTCGCCGGAGTTGAGTATTTTCTTCTTCTGCTCCAAAATCTTCTCATATCGGCTTAAATTGTCAGCATATTTGATACTAAGCTGACAAAGTGCCCCGTCAAGCAGGCCGCGACGACGGGCGGAAGGCCCTTTTATAAGAAACAGATCCTCCGGTGAAAAGATAACACAGCGTAAAACCTCGCTCATCTTCGCCTTTTTTTGTATTCTGACATCGTTGATGGTCACGCTTCCCCGACCGCGGGCAGGCAAGGCAAGCTTCATTTCAAATTCTCTGCCACGGGAAGATACATTGGCAAACACATAGGCGCCATCGGTCTCCCATTTTACAAGCTCAATATTCTTTCCCGATCGCCAAGACCGCGCTCCCGAAAGAATGTATATCGCTTCAATCAGATTGGTCTTACCTAAACCGTTTGCGCCGGTTATTACATTGACTCCGTCGGAAAAATCAAATACCGCTTCACTGTAGCTGCGATAATTTTTCAAATAAAGCCTGTTTATTTTCACTCGGCGGTCACCGTAATTTCTTTATTTTTAAGGCGGACCTTATCTCCGGGACGGATCTTTCTGCCCCGTTCGGTGCATATCTCACCGTTGAGATAGACATTTCCCTGCTGAATGAGGGTCTTTGCTTCACCGCCTGTATAGACAAGTCCTGCAAGCTTAAGCAGACTGTCCAACTTTATAAACTCGGTAGTAATTGAAATATTCATTATTCTCCTGCCTTAAGACGGACGGGAAGGATAAGGTAAACAAAGCTGTTGCCTTCCACGGGGCGGATGGTACAGGGGGAAAGTCCGCTCTTCATTTCAAAGATAATTTCATCATCGGGACAAGCTTTCAGCGCATCAAGCAGATAAGCGTTGTTAAAGCCTATCTCCACCATTTCGGAACACTGAGGAATGGTCAACTCATCATAGCTTCGACCCATTGAAGTGATGCAGGTCAGTTTGAGGGATGTTCCGTCAAAGAGGCATCTTACAGGGGTTTTCAGACGCTCGGAAATAATAATGGAAACGCGCTCTACCGCGTGGATAAGCTCTGACTTATCAAGACGCAAAGCGATGGGCTGATTTGCGGGGATTGCAGCCTTGTAGTTTATAAACTCACCTTCAAGCAGACGAGAGACTACTGTAACAGTGTCAAACTCAAAGAGAGCAAACTTCTTGGTAGTAAATACGCAGCAGGGCTCATCGTTATCGGGCAAAATACGGCTCAACTCCTTCAGTGCATCGCCGGGAACGATAAAGCGTGCTTCAGGAAGTGTGGTTATAACACTCTCGTTTCTTACTGCCATACGGTAGCCGTCAACACCGACTACGGTCAGCTGATTTTCCTGTAATTCAAACAGTGCACCGGTATGGGTGGGTTTATTTTCATTATCGGAGACCGCAAAAATAGTCTGGTTGATAATGCTCTTCAGCGAAGCATTGGTAAAGTTGATACCGCAATTTTTTTCAACCTCGGGCAAAGCGGGATAATCTGCTGCGTTCATAGCCATAATGTTGAACTTTGCAGCACCGCAGGTAATGGTAACGGCAGGTCTTTCGTCAACATCAATGGTTACAGTCTCACCTGCAAGCTTACGGACGATGTCACCAAGCACACGGGCATTGATGACCGCCTGACCGCGACGGGCAACATTAGCATCAATTGATTTGGTAATGCCGATCTTATAGTTATAACCTGTCAGTCTGACATCTTCACCGCAGCGGATGAGAATACCTTCAATGATAGAATCTCCTGATTTGGAGGAAACAGCGTGAGAGCATACGGAAATTGCCTCGCTGAGTATGGTTTTTGCACAAGTGAACTTCATTTGTCGCATCCCCTTCTATTATTTTAAATTCAAATTTATATTAATATTATTATAGCCGTGGATAATGTGGAAAACTGTCCTTTTTGCCTGTTTTTTCTTTTGTGCTGTTGATAAAAGTTTTCCCCATCCACTTGTGGAAATATAATTTTCTTTTTCACCCTTTTCCACAAGGTTCTTTTTCCACAAAGTTTTACATAGTTTTCCACGGGATAATGTGGAAAGATCTTATTACATATTTTCTATGTTCTTTTTCAGGTCAGCCACGCCCCCCGCAATATCGCGGTTGGTCTCCATAAGATTGGTTATCTTTTCTATGCCATGCATTACAGTGGTATGATCCTTTGAAAAGAATCTTCCTATTTCGGTAGTGGACATAGTGGCCATTTCACGCATCAGATAAAATGCGATCTGTCTTGCAATAGCCACTTCGCTTGCGCGGCTTGAAGACATCAGCTTGTCTTTTCCTACGCAATAGAAGGTTGATACCGCATCCAAGATCAGCTCGGGTGTGGGATGCAGACCGGGACGCTCCTTGATAATATCTGCAATTGCCTCTTTAACAAGCTGCATATCTACTTTAAGTCCCATAAGGTTGTGCATAGCGGCTATCTTATGTACCGCACCTTCAAGCTCTCGAACATTGTTTGTGATGGAAGAAGCAATATATTCGCACATCTTTCCATCAAGGAAAACACCAAGCATCTTGCTCTTTTCCTCAACGAGAGCGATCCTTGTTTCAAGATCTGGGGACTTAACGTCAACCAGAAGTCCCATTTCAAATCGGCTCTGAATACGGTCGGTTAGGGTTGCTATCTCCTTAGGAGGACGGTCGGCGGTGCAGACGATCTGTTTTCTTGCCTTGAACAGTGTTTCAAAGGTGTTAAAGAACTCGGTCTGTACATAGTCGGTGTTGCCGAAGAACTGAACATCGTCAACAAGGAACAGGTCAACATTTCTGTACTTTTCGCGGAAGCCGTAAATATTGGTCCTTATACCCGAAACGACCTCGTTTAAAAAGTCCTCACTGCTTATGTACAAAACAGAGTGATTGGGATATCTCTCTTTGAATCGGTTGGCAATAGCATAAAGCAAATGGGTCTTGCCTAATCCTGCAGGTCCGTAAATAAACAAGGGATTGTAAATACGCTCGGTATTAAGGTTAAAATCAGCCTCGGCCACAGCATTTGCGGCTGCATGAGCAAATCTGTTACAAGGTCCGACGATAAAATTTTTGAAGGTATACCCCGAAAAAGCATTAGAGGAATTTTGCTTTATCCATCTCTGTGCCTCTTCCTCGGTTAGATATTCGGGACGGAGATTTTTTCCCGTAATTCCAAAAAGAATGTCGCTGACATTATCGGAAAATCTTTCAATAAGCCCGTCTCTCTCCAAAACAGTGGGCACCGAAATAATAAGTGTATCTCCCATCAAGGCAATGGCGCGGGCGCTTCTGAAAAATGTACCCACCACTATCTCGCCCATTTGTTCGTTAAGTGATTGAATTATGGCATCTAACAAAGCATTAGGACTCTGCATATAAACCTATCCCCTCTAAATGTAATATCTATCTTTGAAAATCGCGCCTTTTGCGCTGAATACTTCGCCGCCCCTCCTCGATGTACACAAAGTACACCATCGTCGTGTTGGCTTGTCTCAGCACAAAATCCATCGATTTTCCTGTGTGGTTTTCGATGAATGTGCTGTTGATAAAAGCGTCTTTCACGCCGAATGCGTCGTAACATCCGCAATGCCGTACAAAAAGTACTGTCTTCGCTCCTGTTATTTGTCTCACAGCGAAATCCATCGATTTTCCCTTATCTTTATCTGGTTTTGAAAATCGCGCCTTTTGCGCCGAATGCGTTGTAACATCCGCAATGCTGTATCGTAGGGGCGACCATCGGTCGCCTTGTTTAGCTTATGCAGACTTTGTCTGCAATTCATCCCCTTGACTTAAAAAACGTCATAGCATACCGCATTTATTATAGCACAAAAGCCTTTCCCTTACAATACTTTTCTATATATTAATTAATAAATATATATACGCGCGCGCACGCGCGAGAAGGTTTTATAGTAAAAATATACAAAAATTAAAAAAACCTCCTATTTTTTGCAAAAATTGCAAATTTAATAGTGCAAAAAAGGAAAAGTTCTGCTATAATATTAACCGCAAATATTTCACAATACAATTTTGTATCCAAAAAACATAAAATAAAAGGAGAGTTGAAAGCAAATGCACAAGTATGTCTATTTGTTTACCGAAGGCAACGCTTCCATGCGCGAGCTGCTCGGCGGTAAGGGCGCTAACCTTGCTGAAATGACCAACATCGGTCTCCCCGTTCCTCAGGGCTTCACTATCACCACAGAGGCCTGCACACAGTACTACGAAGACGGCCGTCAGATCAATGATGAGATCATGGGCCAGATCGAAGAGTACATCGTTAAGATGGAAGAAGTTACCGGCAAAAAGTTCGGCGATAAGGAAAATCCCCTTCTCGTTTCTGTTCGTTCCGGCGCACGTGCTTCCATGCCCGGTATGATGGACACCATCCTCAACCTCGGTCTTAATGAAGACGTTGTTGAGGTCATGGCAAGAAAGTCCAATAATCCCCGTTGGGCTTGGGACTGCTACCGCAGATTTATTCAGATGTATTCCGACGTCGTTATGGAAGTCGGTAAGAAGTATTTCGAAGAGCTCATCGACAAGATGAAGAAGGAAAAGGGCGTAAAGCAGGATATCGAGCTGACCGCTGAAGACCTTAAGGTATTGGCAAATCAGTTCAAGGCTGAGTACAAGGCAAAGCTTGGTGTAGATTTCCCCTCCAATCCTAAGGAGCAGCTTATCGGCGCTATCAAGGCTGTTTTCCGCTCTTGGGATAATCCCCGTGCTAACGTTTACCGCCGTGACAACGATATTCCCTATTCCTGGGGTACTGCCGTTAACGTACAGGCAATGGCATTCGGTAACATGGGTGACAATTGCGGTACCGGTGTTGCATTTACCCGTGACCCCGCAACCGGCGAGAAGAAGATGATGGGTGAGTTCCTCACCAACGCACAGGGCGAAGACGTCGTTGCAGGCGTTCGTACTCCTATGCCCATCCAGGAGATGGCTAACAAGTTCCCCGCAGCTTACGAGCAGTTCGTAAAGGTTTGCGAGATCCTTGAAAATCATTATCACGATATGCAGGATATGGAGTTCACCATTGAAAATGAAAAGCTCTATATGCTCCAGACCAGAAACGGTAAGAGAACCGCTCCCGCTGCTCTGCAGATCGCTGTTGACCTTGTTGCCGAAGGCCACAAGACCAAGGAAGAAGCAGTTCTCATGATCGATCCCCGTAACCTTGACACCCTTCTCCATCCCCAGTTCGACGCAAAGGCTCTTAAGAATGCAAAGCCTGTAGGTCGTGGTCTGGGCGCATCCCCCGGCGCTGCTTGC
>CAZOSH010000071.1:0-6486 GCA_964582395.1 uncultured Oscillospiraceae bacterium
AGCCGCCGCAGAAGAGGAAATGGAAGTGCAGCTTCAGCTTATTGCCGCATTGGAGAATCTCATCTCCATTAAACAGACCGAGCTTGCGGAAAGTGAAGCCAAGCGTGACGCGCAGTATGAGCTGATGCGTGACCGTGTCCGCTTTATGGCAGAGCACGGAAATATCAGCTACCTGAGCATTTTGCTTTCTGCTGAAAATTTTTCCGATTTTTTGACCCGTTATGAGGTCATCAAGTCCATTGTTGAACACGATAATTCCATATTTGATGCATTCCGCGCCACCTGCGATGATGTAGCTGCCCAGAAAGCATCTCTTGAAGAAAGTTATGCTGAGGCTGAGGCGCAGGAAAAGCTTCTCGAAGCCAATAAGGCAGCAATGGAAGCCGAGGTTGCTCAGCGTGAGGCTAAGATGGCAGAGCTGGTAAAAATGGAAGCTGACACACGAACCGAGTATAACTCCATTGCTGCCGAGGAAGACAGACTTATTGACGAGGTCCGCGATGCAGTCAATGAATTGGCAAAGCAGAGCAGCAGTGTCTATGTAGGCGGTAAGTTTCAGTGGCCTCTGCCTGCTGCAAACAATATAGTTACCTGCGTTTACGGAATGCGTGTACATCCCATAACCGGAGTTTATAAACTGCACACAGGCGTTGACCTGCGCGCTTCCAGCGGTACTAAGATATATGCCGCCAACAGCGGAACGGTCATCACATCCAAGTACAATACCGCTTACGGAAATTATGTGGTCATCGACCACGGCGGCGGTGTTGCAACACTTTATGCTCATATGACAAAACGACTTGTCAGCGTTGGCGAAAAAGTGACGCAGGGAAAGGTTATTGGATATGTCGGTTCTACCGGTTATTCCACCGGACCTCATCTGCATTTTGAAGTAATCAAAGATGGTGATTATGTGGATCCCGTAACCCAATTTCCGGGCTTCAGGATCGTACATAAAGACGGAAGGGTGCTCTCCAAATGAAGAAAAAAGGCTTTTCTCTTCCAACAGTTATAATGCTGCTCATCCTTGTAATGGTTGCTACATTTGTTGTGGCATATTACTCGGCGGCAGAGCAATACGCCAATCGTTTGGGCAATGTGACTGCGTTGGAAGAAAAATATGCAAAGCTTAACGAGGTTTCAGCCTTAGTTGAAAGATACTTCGTTGGCGAATATAACGAAGAAGATGTCATCGACTCCATGCTGGCAGGATATGTAAACGGCTTGGGCGACAAGTGGTCGGGCTATTATGACAAGGAGCAGACCGCCCTTATCAACGAAAGCAATTCCAATCAGTATGTGGGCATCGGTGTTACAATAAATCTCAGTGAAAGCGGAGAGTTTGTCATATCGGGAGTCAATAAAGACGGCTCGGCATTTGAAGCGGGCTTTAAGATCGGTGATGTGATCACCCATGTCAACGGTGAGTCGGCGGACAACTTTGCGACCACCACCGACCTTGCAAACAAGGTAAGAGGTGACGAGGGAACAAAGGTAAAGATAACCATTCGCCGCGGCGAGGAAAGCCTTGAGAGCGAGCTTGTTCGCAAGTCTATCTTCAATGAAACCGTTGAGACCGAGATGATCGACAATATCGGCTATGTTTATATCACGGGCTTTGAGACCAACACAGAGGCAGAGTTCAAAGAAAAAGTCAATGCGCTTGTAAAGGATGGCGCTAAAGGCCTTATATTTGATGTTCGCTTCAACGGCGGCGGTTATGTCTATGTTATGGCGGATATGCTGGATATGCTTCTACCCGAGGGTATGATAATCAGTATGTTCGACAAGCAGGGTAACACCCGCGAATATACATCGGATGCATCCCGTATAGAATTGCCTATGGCAGTTTTGACCAATGAGTATTCTATCAGCGCGGCGGAGTTTTTCGCGGCGGCTCTGCAGGAATACGGCGTGGCTATGGTAATAGGCGACAAGACCGGCGGTAAGGGCTATGCACAGAATATGTTCACTCTGTCCGACGGATCAAGTGTCAATATTTCAAGCTACAGCTATTACACACCCAAGGGCAAGAGCCTTGCTGAAACGGGCATTACACCGGATATTGAGATATCTCTCAGTGAAGAGGATTTCTACAATTTTTATTATCTGACTCCGGAGCAGGATACCCAGCTGCAGAAGGCATTGGAGTATGTCAAGGGACAGATTACTGAGTGATTCTTTCTTGACAGAACGCATATTGATTAATATAATAAATTGAGTATCCTTTTCCGTATTTTGGCAAAGGATACTTAACCATATAAAACACTTTTAAAATATTGATTAAACAGGAAGGGGCGCTTTAAAATGCAAAAGCAGTTTAAACTTACTAAGGATAGATTAGAGGAACTTAAACAGGAGCTTGTACATCTTCGCACAGTCCGTGAAAGAGAAGTCGCCGAGCAGATCAAGGAGGCTCGTTCTTTTGGTGATCTTTCTGAAAACAGTGAATATGATGAGGCAAAAAACGAGCAGGGCAAGCTTTATTCCCGTATTGCCGAGATTGAGAATATAATTGCAAATGTTGTCATTATAGATGAGTCAGCACAGGGCAAGGGCGTTTCCATGGGCGTCAGGGTCACTCTGTCCATCAACGGAGTTGAGAAGGCGTATTCTATCGTCGGTTCTCAGGAAGCAAATCCCCGCGCAGGCAGACTGTCCGATGAATCTCCCATCGGTAAGGCTATTATGGGCAAGCACGAGGGTGATGAGGTCTCTGTCGAGACCCAGGCAGGCGTTATGGTCTGCAAGGTGCTTGCCATTACAAAGTAATTTCAGTGAGGAAAGAAAATATGGAAGAGAATAATATCATTAAGGAAGAACAGGTAGAACTGTCCGAACTGTTGCAGATACGCCGCGATAAGCTGGAAAATCTGCGCAATGAAGGTCTTGATCCATTCGTGCAGACTAAGTTTGAGCGCACCGCCAACAGTCAAAAGGTCATTGATGAGTTTGATACATTGGAAAACCAGACCGTTACCGTTGCGGGCAGAATTATGTCCAAGCGCGAAATGGGCAAGGCTTCTTTTGCACATATCCAGGATCAGGAAGGCAAGCTGCAGCTTTATTTTAAGATAGACGATATCGGTGAAGAAGCTTATGACCGTTTCAAGAAGCTTGATATCGGTGATATTATCGGAGCTCGGGGCTTTGTTTTCCGTACCCGCCGCGGTGAGATATCGGTTCATGTTCAGGAGTATACTCTACTGAGCAAGTCGCTGCTGCCCCTGCCCGAAAAGTACCACGGTCTGCAGGATACCGACCTTCGTTACCGTCAGCGTTATGTTGACCTGATCGTCAACCCCGAGGTCCGTGAGACCTTCGTAAAGCGCAGCAAGATCATAAAGGAAGTAAGAAAGTACCTTGACGAGCGCGGCTATCTTGAGGTTGAGACCCCCGTTCTCAATACTGTTCAGGGCGGTGCTACAGCAAGACCTTTTGTGACCCATCATAATACCCTGAATCTTGATATGTATCTGCGTATTGCAACCGAACTGCCTCTTAAGAGACTTATCGTCGGTGGCTTTGACAAGGTTTATGAAATAGGAAGACTGTTCCGCAATGAGGGTATGGATACTCGCCATAACCCGGAGTTTACCACCATTGAGTTCTATGAGGCATATACCGATATGAACGGAATGATGGATATAACCGAAGGAATGGTTCGTGCGGTTGCCCAGGCGGTAAACGGCACAACGACTCTTACCTACGGCGATTATGAAATTGATTTAGGAAAGCCTTTTTCCCGTGCAACTATGACCGACTTGGTCAAGGAGCATGCGGGTGTTGATTGGAATGAAGTCAAGACTATGGAAGATGCACTCAAGATCGCAAATGAGCATCATCTCAAGGTTGAAAAGAAGCACAAAAAGGGTGACATCCTGTCAATGCTTTTTGAGGAGTATTGTGAAGATAAGCTGATCCAGCCTACATTTGTTACAATGCATCCTGTCGAGATTTCTCCCCTTGCAAAGAAGGATCCTGAGCAGCCTGAGCTTACACAGCGTTTTGAACTGTTTGTTGCAGGTGCAGAACTGGCAAACGCATTCTCCGAGCTGAACGATCCCATCGATCAGCGTCAGCGCTTCGAGGCACAGATGAAGCTTCGTGAGCTGGGTGATATGGAAGCCAGCCAGATGGACGAGGATTATCTTACCGCTATGGAATACGGTATGCCTCCCACGGGTGGTTGCGGTATGGGAATTGACAGACTTGTTATGTTCCTTACCAACAATACGTGCATCCGCGATGTATTGCTGTTCCCCACAATGAAGCCGTTGGATTGAAAAACCCTCTAAAAACCGCCTAAAACCCCTATTTTTGGGCGTTTTTGAGCAAGCGAAGGGCTTGGATAGACCAATTTACCAATTATTTACCAAAAATGCTTGAGAAAGTGCTGTCAATCGACGGCACTTTCTTTTTGCTATCGCCTTGAAAACTGTCAAGTAAGTTATTATAATTTAGACAAAAAGTATTCGTTCAATAAAGCGTTTATGTGATATTGAGGAGGTTGTATATCACTTATGAGGAGTATTTCGATTAATGATAGCCAGGCGGTATTTGGTAGAAATGAATGTTTATATCAATGCGTTCTTGATGATTTTGAAAACACGGAGTTTATTGGGATAATTACATATAACATTTCCTCAAAATCAAATGGCCGTTTAGTCAACGCATTAAAAACTGCTTGTATGAATGGCAAGAATGCAGTTGTTGTTACAAACATTCCTAAACGATTCCCTTCC
Organism: uncultured Oscillospiraceae bacterium; assembly: GCA_964582395.1. GTDB lineage: Bacteria > Bacillota > Clostridia > Oscillospirales > Butyricicoccaceae > RGIG3513. The sequence continues at coordinate 4,746 of CAZOSH010000071.1, forward strand.
TACTATGAGAGTAGCTATGCGTTTGCAGCAAAGAGAATGATTGATTCATACATGCGCCAACTGAATCCTCAAGATTATGGAATGAAACTGAGTCCGTATTTTTATTTCAAAAACCATGCTAAAATTGTTATGACGGATAATATCATTTATTGGGGGTCCAGTAATTTTTCGGATGAAAGTAGTGGAAATATCGAGTGTGGGTCGATTTCGACAGACAGAGAATTGATAAAGTATGTAAAGGAAACACTGTTCCCTTATATACAAAGCAATTCGATTCCTTATTACCAGTACAATTTTACAGTGGCAATTCTTAATCTGGAAGAATTAATACCTGCATGTGAAGCAGCAAGGAAAAGATTGTTTGAGGCTGCCTTTGAACCTTGGGCTGATTATGATACACACTTTGAGGAAAAATGGATATACCGAACGACTGATAGTGAACTAACTATAGAATTTTTGAGAGGATTTCTGAGTTTCTTTTCTCGGTTTGATGATGCACTAAATGTGATAGACACTATTATCGAGGAGCATAGCGAATCTGAAGTATTGCCGGAGCAAGTGGAAGAACTTAAGTCTCTATTTGAAGAATACAAGCAGACATACGAAAGCTTTAACGATACAATTTCATCATTATTTAATGACCTCGAACAAGTAGCGCAATACGATGTTGCGGATGAGGCTTGTAGAAAAATTGTAAATGATTATGGTATGGAGGCTTATGACGAGAATCTGGATTATTATGCACAAGTTGCAACTGATGAGGCTGTAGGCGAATATGAGGAAATAATCAAGAATTCTGAACAAACAGTGCGTGACGCATTAGATAGTTTGGACTCTATGGTGCAGTATTTTGAACAGTTGAAGACAAGCCTGTATAGTCTGCTTGAAGTTAACAGAAGAATTGATAACACAGGGGTTAGATGAAATCTATATTGTTGAAGGTAGCAGGGCTTACGGGCCCTGCTCTTTTTTGTGCATGAGAAATCCGTCGGAGACGAATATCTTGTGCTAAATGCAAAAAACCTCCCGCGTGAACGGGAGGTCTCTTGGGAGAGATTAGTCATCGCACCAGCCATAGCTTTCACCGTCAAGAATGCCGATATCCGGTTCCTTGGCGGATTTGCTTTTGGACTGCGTTACCTTCTGATTGGCAACATTGGCTTTATAAGCTTTGTTGTTAGGATTATTCTGATTGGCATAATTATCTAACTGCTGCTTAGTATGCGTCTTGCTCGACACACCTTTTTTGTTCGCCATTACGCTCTCCTTTCTCCGCAAATATGGTGATTAAAGGATGCATACGACGGCCGGCCACCGAGAGCCATCTTTAAGCCAGAACAAAAGAATGTTCAAATCAATGCATCTTTATCCTTTGCGGTCGGAGCTTGATTTGTTCAGTAATCAGTCATGAACAAATTTCAGCAGATTTAGTATAGCATAGGAAAATACAAATCTCAATAGATTTAGATACTCGACTTATGACACTTTCTTTTTGTTATTGCCTTGAAATTTGTTAGTATGGGCAGTATAATTTTTGTAGAGAAATTGCATTTGCTGAGGTGACTTATGCGTATAGATGTAGATAGAATTACACCACGACAGAAGTTAACGATTGCTAAAGGCCTATGTGAATACGAGTATATAATGGAAAACTGGAAGACAGACGATATAGACTTCAGGGAAGTCTACTATGAGTTCTACTTAAAAGCAAGATGGGCGGTCATGAGCAATCCCAATAATA
>CAZOSH010000072.1:0-6472 GCA_964582395.1 uncultured Oscillospiraceae bacterium
GGGTGTTTCTCATTTTTTACCCCAAAAATCCGAACTTCACTTTGGCAATTTAGGTCTGTTATGGCTATATGATACTATACCTATTGTCCTATAAAACGGACAGTCAGAGGCCAAAAAAGCCGTTTTTGTTGACAGTTCAACATTTATAGGCTATAATGCAAGAAGTTGAGTTTTCAACTTCTTGCGCAAATATATCATATACAAAAGTTTTACTGTTTAAAATTGAAAGGATATGTTATTATGAAAGTAAGGATAATCACCGACTCCACCCTTGACACCACTCCCGAGGTGCTGAAAGAATTGACTCTTGTGCCGCTAACTATAACCTTTGGCGATGAGCAGTTTGTTGACAGGGTGGATATCGACCATCAAACCTTTTATAAAAAGCTTATAGAAAGCGACATTCTTCCCGTTACAAGTCAGGCGACACCCATCGCCTTTGAGGAAACCTTCCGCAAGGCAATCGATGAGGGCGCGGAGGTAGTCTGCATAACCCTTTCTTCCGCCCTTTCGGGTACATATCAAAGCGCTATGATAGCCGCCGCGGAGTTTGAAGGAAAGGTATTTGTCATCGACAGTAAGACGGTTGCCATCGGCGCGGGAATACTCACCGAGGTTGCCTTAAAGCTTGCGCATGATGGCAAGTCTGCCAAAGAAATAGCAGACATTCTTACCGAAGAAAGAGAAAAGATACGCATTATCGCCCTGCTTGACACTCTGGAATATCTGCACAAGGGCGGAAGAATATCAAAGACCGTTGCCATTGCAGGCGGTCTGCTTTCCATCAAGCCTGTCGTAAACTTTGTTCAGGGAAAGATAAATCTATTGGGCAAGGCTCGGGGCTCAAAACAGGGAAACAATCTGCTCGTCAAGGAAATAGAGGCCTCCGGCGGTGTTGATTTTGATAAGCCCCTGATGCTTGGCTATACCGGTATTCACGATGGGCTGTTGCAGAAGTATATTGAGGACAGCGCCTATCTTTGGGAAGGCAATGCCCATACCCTTCGCACCACCGCCATCGGCAGTGTTATCGGCACTCACATTGGACCGGGCGCCATTGCCGCCGCGTTTTTTGCAAAAAACTGATCTTAACATAAAGGAGACGGCTCTATGCCTATGTCTGCCAAGACAACTAAAGCACAACTTAACCGCTTAAAGCCCCTGTTGGGCAGCCTGTCGCTTAAGACTACCAGAAAGGGTCAGGATATGATAGGCGAGCTTATCGAGCGCCGTTTTAAAAAGCAGGTTATTGTAAAAGAGCACGACTTCGGACATTTTAAAGGCTCGTGGATAATTCCCCGGGACGAGAGAAGGCAGGGCGTTTTGCTCTATCTTCACGGCGGAGGTTTTACCTGCGGTGGCCTTGATTATGCCGAGGGTGTAGGTGCTATGCTTGCAATGCAAAGCGGTTGCCGCGTCTTTTGTGCTGCCTATCGTCTTGCACCCGAGAACCCATTCCCCGCGGCACTTGACGATGCCCAGACGGCATACGAGTATTTGATCTCCAAGGGCTACTCTCACATCACCCTTTGCGGAGAAAGCGCAGGCGGCGGTCTGTGCTATTCCCTCTGCCTGAGGCTGAAGGAGCAAAACAAGCCCATCCCTTGCGGAATTATCGCTATTTCACCTTGGAGCGACCTGACTTCGTCGGGCGAGTCCTACCCCGTAAATGAAAAGCTTGACCCTTCTATGTCTATAAAGATGCTTCGCTTCTTTGCTGACAGCTATACCGAGGATAAGACCAACCCCTTGGTCTCTCCCCTCTTTGCAGATCTGGAGGGAATGCCCCCATCACTCATCTATGCCGCCGAGAACGAGATAATGCTCAGCGATGCCACCGCCCTTCACAAAAAGCTATTGGATTGCGGCTGTCAAAGCAAGCTTATCACCAAAGCCGACCGTTGGCATGCATATGTCATTTACGGTCTCAAGGAAGATGCCCACGATTTTGGATATATCAACAAGTTTTTAAACACCGTTATGTCCTGCGAAAACAAGCTTCGTTGGATGAAACTTGACAATGCGGCAAAGATATACCCCGCCGCAAGGCGAAATAACTGGAGTAATCTCTTCAGAATGTCTGCAACACTCAAGGAAGAGATCGATGTCCCCGTACTCCAAAAAGCCCTTGATGTAACGGTCCGACGTTTCCCATCCATTGCGGTGAAACTTCGTCCCGGTGTATTTTGGTACTATCTTGAGCAGATCTCCGCGCCCCCAGAAATTATGAGCGAAAAGTGCTATCCCCTCACCTATATGAGCGGTGAGGAGCTTGGCAAATGTGCATTTCGCGTTATTGCCTATCAAAATAGGATCGCAGTGGAAATATTCCACTCCCTCACCGACGGAACAGGCGGACTTATATTCCTGAAAAGCCTTGTTGCCGAATATCTGACCCAAAAGTACGGCGAGCATATTCCCGCTGAGCATGGTGTTTTAGGAAGGCTTGAAGACCCCTCCGAGGAGGAGTTGGAGGACAGTTTCCAGAAATATTCCGCACCATCTGCCGCATCGAGAAAGGAAAATACCGCCTGGCATTTATCAGGCACTGCCGAGCCGGGTGGGAAGCTGCACCTGACCTGCTTTACCGCAGATTCCTCGGCTATCATGCAAAAGGCGAAGGAGCATAATGTGACCGTCACTGCATTTCTTACCGCCGTGATGATGCAGGCTCTGCAAACCTTGCAGCAGGAAAAGGTCCCCACTGTCCGCCGTCGCAAGCCTATCAAGGTACTGATTCCCGTTAATTTGCGAAATCTTTTCCCAAGCAAGTCGCTGCGGAATTTTGCACTTTATACCACTCCCGAGCTGCTTCCTCATTTGGGTGAATACTCCTTTGATGAGATATGCACCATTATCAAGCACCATATGGGCAGTGATATAACTCCTAAGCAGATGAGTATGAAGATTGCCGCAAATGTCAACAGTGAAAGGCTGTTCATTGTGCGTATAATGCCGCTTTTTATCAAAAACATCGTTATGAAGATGATATTTGATGCGGTGGGCGAAAACAAATCCTGCCTCTGTCTTTCCAATATGGGTGGGGTCAAACTTCCTCAGGAGATGCTTCCTTACATTGAGCGAATGGATTTCATTTTAGGCCCTCAGGCGTCCGCGCCCTATAACTGCGGTGTTCTTACATTGGGTGAGCGCACCTATATCAATTTTATCCGCAACATCAAGGAAGCCGCCTTAGAGTCTCATTTTTACCGCGCTTTGCGCGAGCTTGGCATTGATGTAGAGGTTCAAAGCAACCGTACCGACGATGAGAGGTGAATTATGTATTGTGTTAATTGCGGCGTAAAGCTTGCCGACACCGAAAAGACCTGCCCGCTGTGTAATACACGAGTCTTCCACCCCGATATTGCTCAGGGCGAGGCGGAGGAATTATATCCCCCAAAAGAATACCCCCACGGAAAGTCCTATTTCTTCATTCCCCATATTATAGTCAGCACCTTTTTGCTGATCTCGGTGTTCATTGCGCTGATATGCGATATTCAGCTCAATGAGAAGGTGGTATGGTCGGGCTATGTAATAGGCGCGTTGGTGACGGGTTATGTATTCATTCTTCCCGCTTGGTTTAAAAATCCCAACCCCGTCATATTCGTACCCTGCGATTTTGCGGTTATCGGTGTATTTTTGTTGTATATTTGTCTGCATACGGGCGGAAAATGGTTTCTCCCCTTTGCCTTCCCCGTAACAGGCGGAATAATGCTCATAGTCACCGCCTGTGTTGCCCTGCTTAAATACACCAATGGCGGCGTTTTGTATATTATCGGCGGCGGAAGTATTGCTTTGGGCGCATTTATGCTGCTGACCGAGTTTTTGATGGTCATCACCTTTGAAAGTGTAAGCTTCATCGGCTGGTCTCTCTATCCCCTTGTAACACTGGGGCTTTTCGGCGCGTTGCTTATATTCCTTGCCATATGCCGCCCCGCCCGTCAGAGTATGGAACGCAGATTCTTTATCTGAGGAACAGTCTGTGCTATATGAAGATTTGCCGGAGGAGGTTGCCTTATGCGCCAATGGTTTTTGGAGCTTGATTATGCAACGGTGGTTATTTTCATATCTGCAATTATCGCATTGACCGTTCAGCTTTTTCTCTGCTTTAAGGCGAAGCGGTTACTTATCAGGCTTCTACCCATAGCATTGCTTGCAGCATCAGCCATAGTCTTTTCTGTTTGCAGCGCAGCTACAGGCGGTTGGGACGGCTTTGGTTATCTGTTCTTCGCGCTTTTGTCCTTGGGCTTGATCTTTGTTTGCGGTCTTGCTTGGGCAATTTGGGCGATCGTCAGGAAAAGAGATTGACCGATTTAGACTTAACGAGGTGTAGTATGGCTTCAAGCAGAGAGTATTTAGACTTTATTTTAGAACAATTATCCCAATTGGATGAAATAACATACAAAGCAATGATGGGTGAATACATCATCTACTACCGCGGTAAGATCATAGGCGGAATATACGATGACAGGCTGCTTGTAAAGCCGGTCAAATCAGCCCTCTATCTTATGCCGGATGCAAGTTATGAATTGCCTTATGAAGGGGCGAAAGAAATGTTGTTGGTTGATGATGTTGATAACAAAGATTTTCTGACAGACCTGTTTAACGCTATGTATAATGACCTTCCCACACCAAAGAAAAAACAATAAAAAGTTAAAAACGGAGAAAGCAAATGCTTCCTCCGTTTTTTATACATAAAACTCTTTCATATCGTCAAGGCGCAGGCAGGCAAGCTTGCCCCCAAAGGTTGCGCCGCAATCTATATCAATATTGTTGCAGCTATGATATATTTCCGCCTTGCCGTTTATAAACTGGGTGGGCGTATGCCCCGAAACGATAAAAATACTCTCATCATCAAAAAGCCGTCTGTCATAGTCAGCCCGTATTTCCGCAAGCTCGTGGAGCTGGTAATCCCTCAGCTTTTTATCGGGTGAAAAGTTACCCAATGTGCTGTGAACGAGAATAAAGGTCTTCTCCCCCACATCCACCACCTCGCAGGGACTGAACTCGCTCAGGTAATCCAAAAGGTCCAGACGCTTGCTATTAGAGAGCTTTTTAAGCTGCTTCAGGGTGGTTTCTCCGCCGTTTTCCATCCATTCCATAAGACCGAGCATAATATTTGAGTCAAACTCCCGGACACTGTTTTCGGTGACTTCTTTTAAAATTGTGTCCAAAACAGCCATTGCCATAAGCTCGTGGTTGCCCACTATGGGATAAACATTGGGGCGTGATGCCATATCTGAAAGCACCTTAACAGGCTCTTCACCCCGATCGATCACATCGCCCAAAACATACAGCTCATCCTCATCGGAAAAGCCGATCAGCTCCAGCATTTTGATGTATTTGTCATATTCGCCGTGGATATCACTCATTACATAAATCGACATAGCTACCTCCCTTGGGAATATATTATATACACTATTTTTTGCCCTTTGTCAACTGTCACCGCAATAATGATTATAGCTTGTCGAAACGCTGAAGGCGTTTCGACAGCCGCTAAAAGCGGCTGTGCCATTTTGATATTTCAAAATGGCGCGACATTCATTGCAATGGTTATTGTCGGATTTTCAAAGAAAATCCGCTGCCAAATCAAAGATTTGGCGTCGAAACAGTTGATATATCAACTGTTTCGACTAACTGTAACCATTATAAAAAATTGCACATATAATGTACTGTGCCGCCCATAGGCGGCAATACAAGGAGGATAATATGGCAAACTGCTTTGACAACAGCATTTCTTATAGATACAATCAGCTGAACTACGGAAACGATTCACGAGACTGTCGCAACAGCGATTGTGATGACCGCGCAAGCCGTAACGGAAATTGCGATTGCTTTAACGATAACGATTCAAGCTATCCCTATATCCCCGGTAATTCCTGCAATCCTTGCCACCCCTGTAACCCTTGCCACCCCTGTAACCCTTGCCACCCCTGCATAAATTGCCCTCCCGGCCCCCAAGGTCCTCAGGGAGAAGCAGGCCCACAAGGTCCCATCGGCCCTCAGGGTCCCATTGGCTTAACAGGCCCTGCAGGTGCAACTGGTCCCGCAGGCCCTCAGGGTCCTGCCGGTCCTCAGGGTGAACAAGGTCCTATAGGACCACAGGGTCCACAAGGCCCCGCAGGTCCTCAGGGTGAGACCGGCGCTACCGGCGCAACAGGTGCTACCGGTGCAACGGGCGCTACAGGAGCTACGGGCGCAACAGGTGCCACCGGTGCAACGGGTCCTCAAGGTCCTGTAGGACCCCAAGGCCCTCAAGGTGAACAGGGTGAGACCGGTCCTCAGGGTCCCGCAGGTCCTCAGGGCGAACAGGGCGAAACCGGCCCACAGGGTCCCGCAGGCCCTCAAGGTGAGCAGGGCGAAACCGGTCCACAAGGTCCCGCAGGCCCTCAGGGTGAGCAGGGCGAAACCGGTCCTCAGGGTCCCGCAGGCCCTCAAGGTGAGCAGGGCGAAACCGGTCCACAAGGTCCCG
>CAZOSH010000073.1:0-6470 GCA_964582395.1 uncultured Oscillospiraceae bacterium
AATCAGTGCAAATAAAAATAAAACGAATGGAAATATAATTTGTCTGATTAAAGATATTGATACTAGTATTGATCCAACAGGAATCGTTGTGTCATTCAAGCCTCAAACTTATGACAGTAAAGAGGAGTATTTGGAAACATATGCCATTACAGACTGTTCTATTGATAAAAACTCAACTAAGAATGGTGTTATGTGTGGAAATCTTATACTCCGAAAGGTACTTGAAGGAGAAACCATATGGAGTATTGCAAAACAATATTGTACTTCTCCTGATGCAATTATTGCTGCCAATGAATTACAGGAAATTGAGTCGTTGGCTGACGAAAAACTCATTATTATTCCTTTTTTAAAGCACTAATATTGGGGAGGACAAATTATGGAAAACAGTATATATAAAGATATTTCAACAAGAACAGGTGGAAACATTTACATAGGGGTGGTAGGACCGGTAAGAACAGGGAAATCTACATTCATAAAAAGTTTTATGGAAGAAATGGTCATTCCACAGATTGATGATATTTATCTGAAAGAAAGAGCCAGAGATGAATTACCTCAAAGCGGTTCTGGAAAAACAATTATGACCGCAGAACCAAAGTTTGTGCCCGAAGAAGCTGTCAGAATAAGCTTTGACAATACAAGCTCTTTTAATGTCAGAATGATCGATTGTGTCGGTTATATGGTCCCCGGTGCAATGGGACAATTTGAAAACGATATGCCTAGAATGGTTAACACTTCGTGGTTTGACTATGAGATTCCATTATCTAAGGCTGCCGAGATTGGAACCCAAAAAGTTATACAAGAACATTCTACGATAGGGATAGTCGTCACAACTGATGGTACTATTGGTGACCTATCAAGAGATGAATATTTAAATGCAGAAGATCGGATCATAAAGGAATTATTAGATATTAAGAAACCGTTCTGTGTTTTGGTTAACAGCATAGATCCTGAAGGAGAATCAGCCCAATCAATTAAAAATGAAATAATCGAGAAATATAATGTAGCTTGCAAGACAGTGGATTGCTTGAACATATCCTCAAAACAGATTGAAGAAATATTATCCGAGATACTTTACCAATTTCCAATTAAAGAATATCGTTTTAATATTCCTGAATGGATTATGTGTTTGGAGCAAGACAACGAGATAAAAAAGTCACTCTTTAAGAGCATTTATAATTCTTGTACAGATATATCAAAAATGAAGGATGTAGATAATATTTCAAAATCGCTGAACGAATGTGATATCGTTGAGAAATCCTTTGTCAAAAGTGTTGATCTTGGTAATGGTTCACTATTAATTGACATAGTTCTTCAAACAGGATATTTTTATAAGACGCTTTCCGAGTACTGTGGCACTGAGATTGCAAATGAAGGTGAGCTTATAAAAATTATGGCGGAAGTGTCTCAAATAAAAGATGAATACTCACGCATCAAGGGTGCACTGGATCAGGTAAGGCAGACGGGTTACGGAATAGTTATGCCCGCGGCAAATGAATTAACATTAGAAAACCCTGAAATCATTAATCAAGGCGGACGATCAGGAGTAAGACTAAAGGCAAGTGCGCCTAGCATTCATATGATAAGAGCAGATATTCAAACAGAGATTAATCCTATTGTTGGCTCTGAAAAACAAAGCGAAGATCTGGTCAAATATTTACTCTCAGAGTTTGAAGATGCACCTGACAGAATATGGGAAACAAATATCTTCGGCAAATCATTAAGTGAACTTGTCAATGAGGGCTTGAATAATAAGCTTTACAAAATGCCCGAAGAGGCGCGTGGAAAATTAAGACAGACATTAGAAAGAGTAATAAATGAAGGTAACGGTGGTTTGATTTGCATCATTCTTTAAATCTGTTCTTTATAAAACAATATTCTTACACGGTCGGATATCTTTCCGACCGTTTTCTAAAGAAATGAGCAAAACAAGATTATTTTTTCCGTTTGCTATATTGTTAGGACTTGTATTCGGGCTTGAGCGCGTAGATAAAGCTATTCCAATAATATTTGCTTTATTAATTCATGAATTAGGACATATAATTGCTGTTAAGGCAGTAGGTGGAAGTATAATTCATAGTTCTGTATTTGGTGTTGGGGCAGATATGGAATATCGCAAAGAAAGACTATCATCAAGAAGTGAAATTATAATATATTTGGCAGGTCCACTATTAGGCCTTTACGGTGCTTTTATTGGATATACTATTGGATTATATCGTTTTGCAAAATGTTCGTTCATCTTTTCACTGATAAATCTTATTCCCGCAATTCCTTTAGATGGAGGCAATATACTCAGAACTATACTTCCTATTACAGTATCCGATATAGTAATTCAAATTTTGTCGTTATCTGTAGGAACAGTTTTTTCTGCATACGGATTATACATTATTTTCCGCACCGGCAATTTCTCGTTGTTTGTATTGGGGATTAGTCTTTTAATATCAAATATTCCCAAAATAACTTTACAATAAACAAAAAAAGCATTATTATAGATATATTAATTTATCAGCGGAGGATATATGAACGATAAGCTTACAGCCTGTCTTGAAAGGGTAAGGAAACCCGCAAGATACACGGGCGGAGAATACAACAGTATAATTAAAAATAAAGATGAGGTTGATGTGCGCTTTGCATTCTGTTTTCCTGACATTTATGAAATAGGGATGTCACATCTCGGCTCAAAAATATTGTATGGCCTGCTTAACTCAATGGATGGAGTCTGGTGTGAGCGAGCATATCTTCCTTATACAGATATGGAAGAACAAATGCGTAGCCGAAACCTTCCTATTTATGCATTAGAAAGCAAAGATCCGCTGTCTGAGTTTGATATTTTAGGGTTTACACTTCAATATGAACTCAATTATACGGGTGTGCTTAATATTCTTGATCTTGCAGGATTACCTTTGCGGAGCAAAGATAGAAACGAGCTTACTCCTCTTATAATAGCAGGAGGACCTTGTGTCTATAATATTGAGCCTATGGCAGATTTCTTCGATCTTATCATTATTGGTGAAGGAGAAGAAGTTCTTTCTGAACTTATCTCATTGTATAGATCTGCTAAACAGACAGGTATATCCAAAAATGATTTTCTTATCCAAGCTGCCAAAATAGGCGGGGTATACGTACCGGATTTTTATGACGTTTCTTATAATGAAGATGGCACTATTGCCGCTATTACACCTACCAATGGCGCGCCTTCGATAGTCAAGAAGCGGGTTATAGCTGACTTTGACAAATCGTATTTTCCCGATAGATTTATAGTTCCTTCAACAGAAATTGTTTTTGATCGTGCAATGGTTGAACTTTTCAGAGGTTGCCGACGCGGATGTCGTTTCTGCCAAGCGGGATATACCTATAGACCCATTCGCGGAAAAAATACCGATACTCTCAAAAGACAAGCGGAAGCACTTGTTGAAAATACGGGGTGGGATGAGGTTTCATTAACTTCGCTCAGCTCAAGCGATTATCCTCAGCTTCACGAGCTTTGCGATTCATTGGTTACTGAGTTTGAACAACGGCATATTAATCTTGCATTACCTTCACTTAGAGCTGACAGCTTTGATATTTCTCTTATGGAAAATGTGCAAAAAGTGCGAAAGAGCGGACTTACTTTCGCACCTGAAGCAGGCACACAACGCCTTCGTGACGTAATAAATAAAAATCTCAAAGAAGAAGACCTTCTTAATGCTTGCCGTGTAGCATTTGAATCGGGATACAACAGTGTAAAGCTTTATTTTATGCTCGGCTTACCTACAGAAACAGATGAGGACCTTTTGGGAATATCTCAAATAGTTAAGAATGTTCTTTATACATTCAAGCAATATGGTAAAAACAAGGCAAGGGGAGTCAGAGTATCTGTCGGTGTTTCAACTTTTATCCCTAAGGCACAGACCCCTTTCCAGTGGGCAGGGCAAACCCCGGGGGCAGAAGTTCTTAGAAAACAGAAGCTCCTTATGGAAAGCCTTAGGATAAAGAATGTAACATACAGCCTTCACGAGTTTAAATCAGGATTTATCGAAGCAGTGCTTGCGCGAGGAGACAGAAGGCTTTCAGATGTTATTGAACGTGTTTGGCAACTCGGATCGAGACTTGACGGCTGGGATGAATGTTTCTCACAAGAGCGTTGGCTTCAGGCGTTTGAGGAATGTGGTATAGATCCTGCTTTTTATGCTAACAGAAGTCCTGATAAGGATGAAATTTTACCTTGGGATCATATTTTCTCGGGCGTAACAAAGAAATACCTTTGGTCAGAATATCAGAACGGACTTAAAGGTCAAGCAACACCTGACTGTAAAGCAGGTTGCCGTGGCTGTGGTGCATTATCTTTAACAGGAGGGGAATGCTATGTATAAAATCAGAATACTGTTCTCAAAAAATGATGAGGCTGCATATATTTCCCATCTTGACTTAATGAAAACCCTTCAGCGGAGCTTTTGCAGAGCTAAACTTCCCGTAAAATATTCTGAAGGGTTCAATCCGCATATTTGTATGTCGATACTTTCGCCGCTTTCAACAGGTTACAGAAGCGAGTATGAACTATGCGATTTGGAACTTATCTGCGACTCAATGCCTAATGGAGTTACAGAAGTGCTTAACAAAGCATTACCGGGCGGAATACAGATCAAAAAGGTTTATCCTGCTGCACAGGGTCTTGCGGTAGCCCAAATTGCTTTTTCAGAGTTCTCAATTTTTATGGAGGGCGGGGAAGCCGCTAAACTGACCGATGTTTTTCAAGAGCCGTTGTTTTTTGAAAAAAAATCAAAACGTGGTAGTAAACAGGTTAATATTCTTGATTATATCCAAAGGATATCTTTTGAAAATGTCGAAAATGGCGCTTTGTGCAACTGTATTCTATCAGCGGGGGAAGATCCACTTAACCCCTCGTATATAGTTGGAGTTCTTCGCGAGAAGGGTTTGTTGCAGGAAAATGGCACTGTTCGATACACTAGAATAGCTATTTTATCAGCAGATTTGCAATTATTTAACTGAAATTATCAAATTATTTAAAAAAGTTCTTGCATTTAATGATAAAATATGTTATCATGCATTAAGCATGTAATAAAGGGTGATCCTCTGCCATATGGAATTGAGCATGAACACCTGAGACGAAAGGAAATAGAATTATGGATCTCATCAAGAAGCTGACAGAAGGCCAGCTAAAAGAAGGCGCCGGCAATTTCGGCATCGGTGATACCGTTAAGGTTCACGCTAAGATCAAAGAAGGCAATAGAGAGCGTATTCAGGTTTTTGAAGGAACCGTTATTGCTCGCAAGCATGGTGGTATTCAGGAAACTCTTACAGTTCGCCGTATTTCCTATGGTGTAGGCGTTGAAAAGACTTTCCCCATCCATTCTCCCAACGTTGAGAAGATCGAAGTTATCCGCAAGGGTAAGGTTAGACGCGCTAAGCTCTATTATCTCCGTGACAGAGTGGGTAAGGCCGCCAAAGTCAAACAGGACATCTGAGTTTGCAAACAAATTGAGGGACGGTCATTCGTCCCTTTTTGTTTTATTGAAGGAGTTATATTCTGATGAAAGAACGCAAAACCATAAACAAGATCGAGAGCAAGTTTGCGACAGAATTATTTTTCTGGGCGCAGGCTTTAGTAATATCTTTAGTTGTTCTTGTTCTGTTTAACGTATTCTTTTTTCGTATTTCAGGAGTTGTAGGTTCATCTATGGAGCCTACTTTGCAAAATGGCGACAGAGTATTTCTCAGAATAATCGGCTACAACGAGCCTCAACGTGGTGATATAGTGGTTATACAAGCTCCCGAGTTTGATGATGACCCAATTGTAAAAAGAATCATAGCTGTTGGCGGGGATGAAATAAATATCGATTTTTTAGGACAAGTATATATTAATGGTGAATTACAATACGAACCCTATATACTTGAAACTATTTCACCAAACAAGCTTGGAAATCAAATATATCCTTTGACGATTCCTGAAGGTTATGTATTTTTTATGGGTGATAACAGAAATGGAAGCACCGACAGCCGAGAAACAATCGTTGGCATGCAACCTATTTCTAATATCATAGGCAAGGTTGAAGGAAGAATCTGGCCTTTGAATAAACTGGGAGGGGTGTCATGAGTATAAATTGGTATCCAGGTCATATGGCAAAAAGTCGCCGACTTATGTCAGGTGATTTAAAAAATATTGACGCTGTTTGCGAAATTCTTGATGCGAGAATACCATTTGCATCAAGAAATCCCGAACTGAACAAGCTTTGTCGTGACAAACGACGTATTATTGTTCTGAATAGAGCGGACCAGGCTGATCCTGATGTTACTTCATCTTGGGAAAATTACTATAGATCTAAGGGCTTCACTGTTATCGCAACAGACAGTGAAAAGGGCGGCTTTACAAAAGATTTTGAAAATGCCGTAAAGAAATGCTGCGCAGATCTTATAGCAAGAAATGAGGCAAAAGGTCAAACCGGTAAAATGATGAGATTGATGATCGTTGGCAT
>CAZOSH010000074.1:0-6408 GCA_964582395.1 uncultured Oscillospiraceae bacterium
GCAAGGGAATCTGTGGGGACTTCATTGTCTTTGCACCAATTATTAAGTTGAGAGATGACAAGCTCTGTTGCTTTCTCGGTGTTTTCGCCGAACAGAGATTCAAAGTTTAGGGACCAACCTGTAGATGATAAAAACATTATTACTCCGGGATAAACCTTTTCTGTTCCGTCTTCGTCAATGGTATATTTTGAGGTGAAACAGACATATTCGTTCATAGTGGGAATGAGGTTGTATTCCATTTTGATTGTATGAAAAGGTTCGCTGAAGGTTTGTTCCGCCCAGTTTTCACCCAATTGGGTCTTGATGTGATTGAAAAAGGACTCCATATCAACGGGTGCTTCCTCTGCCAAAAGAGAGAAGGCACTGTTGATGCGTTGCGCAGCCTGACAGTTTTCTTCAAATTGGGGGTAAGAAGCATCATACTTCGCTATGGTCGAACCGTCGGCGCTCTTCAGCTTACCGCTGTAGGTGAGAGGAGATGCTAAAACCAATTCTGCTTTTTCCGATTTTGCAACCTCGGGCGCTTCATAGGACGACCAACTGCAGCCGCAAAGTGTAAGTATTGCGGCTATAATTAAACAGGTGAGTTTTAGAATTCTGTATTTCATAATTACTCCTTATTTTTGAGTAAGTGAGATAAAGTGCTTGAAATAGGGGGCAAAATCAGGTGTACGTCCGTCGTTTTCATCACCCGTCAAACGCTCGGGGTGGAATTGTGTTCCCATAATGGGGAGCGACTCGTGCTCGTAGGCTTCGATGATTCCCTCGGTTGAATATGCGGTAGCTTTAAGACCTTTTCCGAGTGTTTTTATGGCCTGATGATGGGTACTGTTGACCTTGAACTTCTCGCCAAGCAGGCTGCGCAGGACAGAGCCATCCTCAGCAGTGACAAAATGTCTGAGCTCTTTATTAAAATGAATAAATCCAAGCTGCTGGACGATATCCTGATAAAGGGTTCCGCCCAATTCGACATTAAGGAGCTGAAAACCGCGGCAAATTGTAAGGATCGGCTTCTTTTTGGCAAGGAAAGCCTTTGCCAAAGCAAACTCAAATACATCACGTTTGGGGTCGGTCTTGACAGTGGAGTTTAATACTTCTTCGCCAAAACGATAAGGCTCTATATCGGGACCGCCGCACAAAACAAGACCGTCGCAGAGCTCTGCAAGATCTTCTGCCGACTGCTCGGCACCTACTACGACGATTCCGCCCGCGTTGGCGATAGCTTTTGAATAAGATTCATTCATATGAATAAATCGGGGACCTTCTCCATTTGTATCAACATGATTGGATCCGCCTGAAAGACAGATAACACTTTTTCCGCTGATCATTTCTCTGCACCTCATATGTATTTGTATAATATATATTATCATTTTATATCGGCTTTTTCAACAAGTACCTTGCGATTTTAATCGGAGGATGTTATAATTATTCAGTATTAAACAAAATGATGCGGAGGCGTGTCAATGAACAGCTTTAAAAATGCAAAGAATATAGTTATAAAGGTCGGTTCATCTTCTCTTACCTATGAGACCGGTCTTATCAATATGCGTCAGATAGAGCTTTTGTGCAAACTGATTGCTGATATCAGAAACAGCGGAAGAAGCGTTACCCTTGTTTCTTCGGGAGCTATCGCGGTCGGCACAGCAAAAATGGGTCTACGTACATATCCTTCTACTACTGCAGAAAGACAGGCGGCAGCGGCAGTGGGTCAGTGTGAACTGATGTATCTTTATGATAAGCTTTTTACCGAGTATCATCACAAGGTTGCACAGGTGCTGCTTACCCGCGACGATATTGAGACCTACAACCGCAAGCATCATGTTGAAAACACATTCAATCAGCTTCGCGAGTGGGGCGCAATTCCTATAGTCAACGAGAATGACACCGTTTCGGTTGAAGAAATAGAGATCGGCGATAATGATACGCTTTCTGCTATCGTTGCCGCACTCACAAATGCAGACGGACTTATTTTGCTCAGCGATATTGATGGTCTTTATGACGGAAATCCCCATGACAATCCCGATGCAAAGCTGATTCCTCTGGTTGAGGAGATCGATGAGTACATCGAGAGTATTGCGGGCGGTGCGGGAAGCCGTCGCGGCACAGGCGGAATGGCTACCAAGATCGCCGCGGCAAAGATTGCCACCAAAGCAGGCTGTGCAATGTGCATTATGAATAGCAGAGATATGCTGAAGATATATGATCTGCTTGACGGAAAGAGTGTAGGTACTTTGTTCACCGCGAAGAAGGGAGATAAGGCATGACCGAACTTCAAATGATGGGCATCCGTGCCGCTGCTGCGGCAAAGGTGCTCGCAACCGCAACAACAGAGCAGAAGAACAATGCTCTTCGCGCTATTTCTTCCGCGCTGCGCGAGAATAAAAACGAGATACTTGCTGCAAATGAGATTGACCTTGCAAAAGCAAGAGAAGGCGGAATGAGCCCCTCTATGTTGGATCGTCTTACATTGTCTGCTGACAGAATAGAGTCCATCGCCAACGCGGTACTTAAAGTTGTTTCTTTGCCCGACCCTGTGGGCGAAGTTTTGGATGAAAATGTTTTGCCTAACGGACTCAAGGTATCAAAGCTTCGTGTTCCTATGGGCGTTATAGGTATTATTTATGAAGCGAGACCTAATGTTACCGTTGATTCTGCAGTGCTCTGCCTTAAGGCAGGAAGTGCGGCATTTCTCCGCGGCGGAAAGGAGACAATCAACTCCAACCTTGCATTGGAAAAGATTATGCGTGAGGCAATTTCGGGCGCAGGGCTGCCTGAAGATTGTATTCAGTTGCTTCACGATACATCCCGTGAGACTGCCCGTGAGATGATGCGCCTGCGCGGATATATTGATGTATTGATTCCCCGCGGCGGTGCAGGTCTTATTTCATCGGTTGTTGAAAATGCTTCGGTGCCGGTTATTGAGACGGGGACAGGTGTGTGCCATATTTATGTGGCAGAAACAGCTGACATTGAAATTGCAGCAAATATCATATTTAATGCAAAGACACAGCGTCCCTCGGTATGCAATGCCGCAGAGACTCTTCTTGTAAATGAAAAGATAGCCGGAAAGTTCCTGCCTCTTGCACAGAAAAAACTTGCGGAGAAGAATGTCGAACTGCGTTGCGATGCAAAGGCAGCTAAAATACTGTCGGGCGTAACAAGCGCAAGTGACAGTGATTTTGGCAGAGAGTTTTTGGATTACATTCTTGCTGTAAAGGTCGTCGACTCTACAGAGCAGGCAATTGAGCATATACGCGCCCATTCTACAAAGCACAGTGATTGCATCGTGACCAATGATGATGGAGAAGCATCAGTATTTACCGCATCCATAGATTCCGCAGTTGTATATGTCAACGCATCCACCCGTTTTACCGATGGTGAGGAGATGGGCTTTGGCGCGGAGATCGGTATTTCTACTCAAAAGCTTCACGCAAGAGGACCTATGGGTCTCAGAGAGATATGCTCTTATAAATATGTAGTACGCGGAACGGGTCAGGTGAGATAAGTGCTTACCGTAAAACTCATATGTTGCGGCAAGTTGAAGGAAGCCTTTTATAAGGAAGCTTGTGCTGAGTATGAAAAAAGACTGTCCGCTTTTTGCAAACTTGAAGTATGCAGACTTCCTGAAGAGGGAGGATTGGACAAAGAAGCGGTTCGCATAATGGAAGTGATTCCTCAGGGCGCGTATACCTTTGCGATGTGTGTAGAAGGGAAGACGATATCCAGCGAGGAGCTTGCAGCTCGGTTTAAGCAAATCCAAAACAGTGGAATATCCAAAATATGCTTTATAATCGGCTCTTCGGAGGGACTTGCAGACAGTGTTAAACGTCATGCTGATTTTAGACTCAGTATGTCTCCTATGACTTTTCCGCACCATTTGGCACAAGTTATGGTGCTTGAGCAGATTTATCGTGCATTGGGAATCAATGCAGGAAATAAGTACCACAAATAGAGATAATCAATATAAATATAGCAATGTAAAGCATCCCGCCTTTAGTGGCGGGTTTTTTTACTTTTCGGCAAAATACACAAAATTTTGTGTTCAAATTGTCAAAAATATGCCTTGACACCACAATATCTTGTGTCGTATAATACCAATTGCACACGAGAAAAAGGAAGGAAAATATATAGTTTTAATGTGGGTAAGGAGTCAGAAGAATGTTTACCAAAATTAAGAAAAGGGACGGACGCGAGGTTCCCTATGATCTTGAAAAGATCGCGTCAGCTATAAGCAAGGCAATGATCGCCTGCAACCGCCGTGATAATGGCGAGAGCGAGCAGATGGCAAAGCTTGTTGAGCAGAGCCTTATTGAAAAGTTTGGAGATAATTCTCCCGGTGTTGAGGATATTCAGGATACCGTTGAAAATATTCTTATGAACAACGGTTATGCTATGGTATCCAAAAAGTACATTATTTATCGTGCAGAGCGTAGCCGTGCACGTGAGATGAATACCAATCTTATGCGCATTTACAGCGAGATCACTTTTGCTGACGCAGAGGATAGTGACTTAAAGCGCGACAACGCCAATGTCGATGGCGATACCGCTATGGGTACAATGCTTAAGTACGGCTCCGAAGGCGCAAAGGATTTTTATGAAAAGTATATCCTTACCCCCGAACAGAGCAGAGCTCACCGCGAGGGTGATATCCATATTCATGACTTTGACTTCTATACCCTTACCACAACCTGCTGTCAGATAGACATTGACAAACTCTTTAAAGGCGGTTTCTCCAATGGTCACGGCTTTTTGCGTGAGCCCAATGATGTTATGACCTATACTGCCCTGGCTTGTATCGCAATTCAGGCTAACCAGAACGATCAGCACGGCGGTCAGTCCATTCCCAACTTTGATTATGCCATTGCAAAGGGTGTAACCAAGACATTCCGCCGTATTTATGCTTCTAACTTCGCAAAGGCTGCTGCTCTTACTGTTGAAGGTGTAGCAGAAAAGCAGAATGATATAAAGCACGCGATCAAGCAACTGTGGAAAGAAAAGGATATATATCCCGAGATCAATATGTCCGATGAATATAAGAAGGAAGAGGCAAAGATCGCTAAGTCTTTCGGTATCACCGGCGATGCATATAAGAATGTTGCAAAGTTTGCTTATGACAATGCGCTTACCGAGACTGATAATACTACTTATCAGGCAATGGAAGCGCTGGTACATAATCTTAATACCATGCACTCCCGTGCAGGTTCTCAGACTCCTTTTTCCTCCATCAACTACGGTCTTGATACCTCTCCCGAAGGAAGAATGGTCATCAAAAATGTTATGTTGGCTACAGAGGCAGGTCTGGGCAAGGGCGAGACTCCCATATTCCCCATACAGATATTCCGTATCAAGGAAGGCATCAACTACAACCCCGGTGAGCCCAACTATGATCTGTTCAAGCTGGCTTGCCGCGTAAGCGCAAAGCGTTTGTTCCCCAACTTCAGCTTTATTGATGCTCCTTATAACCTCCAGTATTACAAGCCCGGCCATCCCGAGACAGAGATAGCATATATGGGTTGCCGTACCAGAGTTATGGGTAACGTTCATGACCGTTCCAAGGAGATCAGCTTCGGCAGAGGAAATCTCTCCTTTACATCTATCAACCTGCCCCGAATCGCTATCAAGAGCCGCGGCAATATTGAGTGGTTCTTTGAAGAGCTGGAGCGCAAGCTCGATCTGTGCTCACAGCAGCTTTATGACAGATATTGCATCGTAGCACGCAAGAAGATGCGTAACTTCCCCTTCCTTATGGGTCAGGGCGTATGGATCGATTCCGATAAGATCTCTCCCGACGATGAGCTTGGTGAGATCCTCAAGCACGGAACTCTTTCCAGCGGCTTTATCGGTCTTGCAGAGACTCTTGTTGCTCTTACAGGCAAGCATCACGGTGAAAGCGTTCAGTCCAGAAATCTGGGTCTTGATATTATCACCTTTATGCGTCAGTATATGGATAAAAAGAGTCAGGAAACTCAGCTCAACTATACTCTGCTTGCAACTCCCGCAGAGGGACTTTCCGGTAGATTTGTCAGAATGGACAAGAAAAAGTTCGGCATAATCCCCGGAGTTACCGACAGAGATTATTACACCAACAGCTTCCATGTACCCGTATATTATCCTATCAATGCTATTGACAAGATCAACATCGAAGCTCCTTATCACGCACTGACCAATGCAGGTCATATCAGTTATGTTGAGCTTGACGGCGATACCTGCAAGAATCCCGAGGCATTTGAATCGGTTATTCGTTGCATGAAGGAAAACGGAATAGGATACGGCTCGGTTAACCATCCCGTAGACCGTGACCCCGTATGTGGATATACCGGTGTAATTGATGAGGTTTGTCCGAGATGCGGAAGACGCGAAGGCGAGGAGCTTACACCTGCAAAATATAAGGAACTCAGAAAGCTTTAC
>CAZOSH010000075.1:0-6357 GCA_964582395.1 uncultured Oscillospiraceae bacterium
AAAGAAATTGCCACGACGTTTTTGAAAACCATATACGTTTATTCTCCCGCACAGATCGAAATTGAACTCAACTACGCCGATGAGTTAAAAGCGGTTATGGATTATATCGAGAAAAACGAGCATTTATTGGAAAACAAAGCTGTTCAGTTGGCTTAAAATCAAAAAACATCAAAAACTTAAATTTTTGTCGATTTTTTGTGTAGAACTACTTGACAAATGCCCCCGACGGTGTCCGATGCGCTCATATCCCCTGCTTCAGCTTCTGTCTTGGGAGCATCGGGGGTCTCATTCTTACCGCCCAGCGATGTGATCAACACAACCGCCGCTGCGGCAATTGTAAGCACCGCGGCTATGATAATGATTATCTTTTTGTTCATAAGACCTCCTTTAATTTATAAAAAAGGATTATATGTTATTCCGCTGGATGCGCCGGGAAGGATGGGCGATGTGGGATTTTCGGGATAAACGGTCTTTTCTCTGCGGCAACCGATGCACATATGGGTCTGACTTGTGCCGTCAAGAGCCTCGCCGATCTTTATCCATGAACATTCGCCCGTTGCGGGAATTATTTCAAACTTTGTATCACCGCAGTCCGAGCAGGTATGTATTTTATATCCCGAAACGCAGGAGGCTCTCTTTCTGATCGTGCCCTCGTCCCAGATATGACCGCTGTCGGCAGTTGTGGCTTCGACCTTTGCGTCACCGCAATTCTGGCAAATGTATACCTTGTTTATATCACTTGACTGCCGCAGATCCCAATTGTGAGAGCTGCTGCTGACAACTTCCATAGTCTTGGTCTCACCGCAGGAGGTGCAGGTGAACTTCTTTGTTCCGTTGGTACTGCAGGTTGCCGCCTTGGTCACCTTACCGCTATCCCATAGGTGTTCGGTGAGCATTGCAACTGTTTCAGTCTTTGTTTCACCGCAAGAAGCGCAGGTGAATGTCTTCACGCCTGCCTTTTTACAAGTAGCAGCCTGTGTGATCTTTCCGCTGTCAAAGCTATGTACGCTCAGTTTGGCAATAGCTTCGGTCTTGGTCTCACCGCAGGCGCAAGTGAAAGTTTTGACACCCTCTGCCTTGCAGGTAGCGGCGGTGGTAACCGTGCCTTCACCAAACTCGTGAACGTGAGAAGGCTCTTCGGGAACGGTAGGTTCAGCAGGCTTTTCAGGCTCAACGGGCACATCAGGCTCAACGGGCACATCAGGCTCAACGGGCACATCAGGCTCGACAGGTTTTTCAGGTTCCACAGGAGCATCGGGCTTGTCGGGCACAGAAGGCACATCGGGAGTCCTTGGCTCGTCAGGCATGTCGGGAGCAACCGGTGTTTCGGGGGTCTCCGACTTATCGGGATTTATGGGAATCTCGGGAGTTTCCATCTTGGGAGGCTCCTGCTTGGGATCGGTATCCTTGTCATTGGTGGTAAGACTCACAATAAGTCCCGCAATAAATCCCACCGCCGCAAGAACCGACAATATGATTATCATCTGCTTTTTCATAGGCTTCATAGATGCACACTCTTTTCTTTTTTCTTTCATATCTTGTTTTACCACAATCGGCGGCTTATGTCAAAGTGCCGCTCATCAGCTTGACGAAAAACTCGGGGGCAGGAGCTTCAAAAACCACCGCTTCCTCGCTTTCGGGATGGACAAACTCAAGCCGCTTAGAAAACAGCCCGTGACCGTGAAAGTCTGTCTCCTCGCCGTAGAGAAAATCTCCCCAAACGGGATATCCCAAATGGGAAAAATGCACCCTTATCTGATGAGTCCTGCCCGTTTCAAGCTCAGCTTCAACGTGGGTCATTCCGTTTTTGCGCTCTAATACTCTGAAATGGGTAACCGCCCTTTCTCCGTCAGGACACACGCACCGCTTAAGGCTGCTGCCGTCGCAAAGACCGATGGGTGCATCAATAGTTCCACTGTTTTGGGGCAATTCGCCAACCAAAATTGCTTCGTATACCCGCTTTATGGCTTTGCCCTTCAAGGCTTCGCCCAAGACATTTGCGGTGTGGGCGTTTTTTGCCACGCATAAAATGCCGCCAGTGCCGCTGTCAAGTCGGTTGACGGCACGGAAAACAAAGGGAACACCTAATTTTTCAAATCGCCAAGCAAGAATGTTGGCAAGGGTGTCGGTGCTGTGTCCCGCCGAAGGGTGCACGGGCATACCGAAGGGCTTATTTATTATCATCAGGCGGTCATCCTCAAAGAGAATATCCGCCTCTCCCTCGGTGGGAATAATATTCTCCGAGCTTTGTTCATCCTCGGTCTTAAGGCAAAGCATTTGCCCCTCTTTGAGCACCGCCCGTACCGTTACTTGAGTGCCGTCAAGGGTGATTCCGTCGGGAATAGTTTTCAACCTGCGGAGCAGAGTGCTTGATAAATTGCATTCTCGGCGGAGAAAGTCTTTGACGGTCTTTCCCTCCTGATCTTCGGTGATGATATATTCCACAGCTCTGCCTCCTTTCGGCAATTGTTAATATTTATGGCAATATTGTATCATAAATTGACACTGATAGGCAAATATGATAAAGTGATATTATCGAATAAATTGTAAAGGAACGAAATTATGAAAAGAAATCTCATACTTACACTTATTTCGCTGATGCTCGTTTTGAGCCTTGGTCTGTTTGCAGCCTGCGGCGAAGATAAAGAGCCTGCCGCAAATAACGATCCTGCAGAGGATTTGGGCAAGACCGAAGACCCCGGTACTACGGATGAGCCCGAAACATCCACCGATCCCGAAACACCCACCGACCCCGGCACCACCGACGAGCCTTCGAAGCCCGACGATGTTGAAACTCCCGATGAACCTTCTGTAGATCCCGATCAGCCCGAGACCCCCTCTGAGCCCGAAAAGCCTGCTCATACCCATGTATGGGGAATGCCCACCGTAACAAAAGCCGCAACCTGCAAGGAAGCAGGCGTTCAGACAAGAAGCTGTGATTGCGGCGAGCTGAAAACCGAAATAATCAATAAGTTGACCGAGCATAACTATGATAACGGTGTTGTTTCGGGAACTACCAAGACCTACACCTGCACCGTCTGCGGCAAGACCAGAGTGGAAGAGGTTCAGGCAGGTCATACTCACGAGTGGGGAAATCCCGTTGAGACAAAAGCTCCCACCTGCGGAGATGAGGGCGAAGTAACCTTCTCCTGCGCTTGCGGAGAGAAGATCACTTCTTCCATCAAGCCCACAGATAAGCATAATTGGGAAACCACAATCGCCGGCGGAAATGTTGTCACCAAGTGTACTATATGCAAGCAGGAGATCGATCCCTTTGCAACTCCTTCCGACGCACAGTAAAAGAATGACAAAAGTCGCTCCGAGTAATCGGGGCGACTTTTTGAGTGAAGAGATAAGAGAAAAGGTGTCGCAAAGCCGACGGATTGGTTTGCAATCCCTCACCGCCTTCGGCGGAGCTCCCTTTGCACAAGGGAGCCAAGACGGTGTCGCTGCGCGACGAATTGATTAAGGGATTGTGACCTAAAGGTCACAATCACGTAGGGGAGCCGAGATGCCCGCCTGCGGGCTTTTCGGTCGGTGCTTTACAATGCTCAAAGGGGTATGCTATAATAGTTATAATACAGTCATAAGGAGTGATCGTATGGGTAGAAAATTGACCGTTATCGGTGTTGTTTTTATTCTTTGTCAGATTACCGCCACTGCAGGCTCACTGGGACACGGTTCTTTGGCTGAGCAGTGCGCCGTTTCGGGACTTTCCCCCGTTTTGTTTTACCTTGCACATTTTATAATCGGCATCATTGGACTTGCCATCTGCATTACAGGTAGAATAATCAAAAAGAAGACCGGCAGATAAACTTACGTACATAAAAAAGGCGTTGCGGAGTAGACCCGCAACGCTTTTTTGTATATTTTTGAATATGAGGTAAAAAATACTTTCATATATAATGGAGGTATTTATATGGCAAAATGCGGCGATACCTGGTTTTTTGAAAAACCTGTTTATATACGTTCTTGGGCTTCCTGCGTGGGAACCAAGGAGGGAGAGGGTCCCTTAGGACCCGATTTTGACATTGTGGGCAAGGATAACCGCTTCGGGCAGAAGACCTGGGAGCAGGCAGAAAGCAGAATGGTGCAGATAGCCTGTCAAAAGGCGGTATTTAAATCGGGACTGAAACCACAGCAGATAGGCTGTCTTTTGGGGGGCGACCTGCTTAATCAGTGCATTTCCACCTCCTTTGCGGCGCGGCAATTGGGTTGGCAGACTTTGGGAATATATGGTGCTTGCTCCACTATGGCAGAAGGAATACTTTTAGGCTCTGCGCTGATAGAATCGGGGTTGGAGAGAAATCCCCTTTGCGCTGCATCTTCCCATTTCTGTACTGCCGAGCGGCAATACCGATACCCCTTGGAATATGGCGGGCAAAGACCTCAGACCAGCCAATGGACGGCAACCGCCTGCGGTGCGGTGGTGCTGGACGGTGAGCAGGGAAAGGTGCGTGTTACCGCCGCCACTGCAGGCAGAATATACGACCCCGGAATCAGCGATACCAACAATATGGGCGCGGCTATGGCGCAGGCGGCATATGAGACAATTGCCGCATATTTCAAGGATAGCGGCACTTCCCCTGCAGACTATGACCTGATAGTGACGGGTGATCTGTCCATGGTGGGCAAGGATATTGTGGAAAAGCTTTTCCGCGATGATGGAATTGATATGAGTATAAATTACAACGATTGCGGTCTGCTGCTTTATTATGTAAATGAGCAGGATGTGCACAGCGGCGGTTCGGGCTGTGGCTGCTCGGCGGCGGTGCTGTGTGCAAGAATACTTCCCGAAATGGAAAAAGGCAAGCTGCATCGGGTGCTCTTTTGTGGAACGGGTGCATTGCTTTCCCCTACCTCTGCAAATCAGGGTGAAAGTATTCCGGGTATCTGCCATCTTGTGTGTCTGGAGAGTGCGGTATGATGTATATTAAGGCGTTTTTAATAGGTGGACTTATCTGTGCCATCAGTCAGTTGCTTATTGACCGCACAAAGTTTACCCCTGCGCGGATTTTAAGCAGCTATGTTGTCATAGGACTTGTTCTCACAGCAATAGGCATATATGAACCCTTTGCAAAATGGGCGGGCGCGGGTGCCACAGTGCCCATCCTCGGCTTTGGCTATACTATGGCAAAGGGCGTACAGACGGCAGTTGCGGAAAACGGCTTTATCGGTGCGCTCAGCGGCGGACTTACCGCTGCCGCGGCGGGTGTAAGCGTAGTTGTGGCATTAAGCTTTGTCTGCTCGTGGATATTTAAAGGCGGAGACAGAAGCTAGGGCTCACTGCGTTCGCAGTGATATATTTGCCTAACGGCAAATGTGATATACACCAATGGTGTGCGATATAACCCTACGGGTTATGATATATTTTGCTTTGCAAAATATTAAGGTGTCCGCAAGCGGACGATCAATTAGTCGATTGTGACCTAAAGGTCACAATCCGGTAGGGGAGCAAACCCCTCAGTCTCACTTAAGTTCGACAGCTCCCCTGTTAGGGGAGCCAAGTTGCCCGCCCGTGAGAAATATTGCATTCCGCGATGATTGATTAGTGGTTTGTGATCTTTAGGCCACAAACTGTCTACCATAAAAATGAAAATTAGATAGTGCAAGGCTATATATAGCCTTGCACTATTGTGTCTTTTGGGGATTCTGTCAGGTTGTGACTAGGCCTTTACGATATAACATAAAAAGCCGCCTTTTGGGCGGCTTTTGCGCTGTTTTAGTCTTTAATCATATATTTTATAAGCTGAGCAACTGTTTGCAGTTGCTTTTCATCCAGCTTTTTCAGATCGGTGATTATGTCGCTGAGTTGCGAAGGGGTCTTATTTTCAAAATCAAAAAGTTCGCAGGGAGTGATTCCAAAGTATTCGCAGATATAATATATTCCCATCAGCGAAGGAAATGCCTTTCCCGACTCAATATTATTGATATATCCCGGGTTTTGTCCGATGGACAGACTCATATCTCTTGCCGAAACACCCTTTTGCTCACGCAGTTCGGTTATACGCATAGCAAACTCATGCTTTTCCATATGATCACCTCTTGTTATATTGTACCCTTTAACATAGGCAAAAATATGGGAACATAACTGTTATTTTTATTGAAATATGGGATTAAATATGATAAAATACCAATTGGTGTAGGAAACAAAACGCGACAGGAGGAAGAAAATGAAAAAAACGGTTTTACTGACAGTTCTTTTGGCACTATGCATTATGCTTTTTGGATGCGACGGAGATAAGAACAATACAAGGTATGATCCCGACGAAAACGGAATCGTGAAAAACGAACAAACGGAGAATAGTGAGGGTGCGGAAGAACAAAAGAAAAAAGAGCAGGAAAAACAGCAAATAC
>CAZOSH010000076.1:0-6331 GCA_964582395.1 uncultured Oscillospiraceae bacterium
GTAATAAGATTTTAGTATACTATTTTAATTATACTACATTTTATAAGAAAATCAATCCTAAAAAATAATAAAAAGTACTTGCTTTTTATACTACTGCGTGGTAAAATGAATATCACTGTAAAAGTGCGGTATTGTGCCGCTTAATCGGAGGTATATAAAATTATGGAAACTTTAAGACTGATTCTTACTATTGCTGATGTTATCG
This sequence comes from uncultured Oscillospiraceae bacterium, assembly GCA_964582395.1. Lineage (GTDB taxonomy): Bacteria > Bacillota > Clostridia > Oscillospirales > Butyricicoccaceae > RGIG3513. The sequence continues at coordinate 206 of CAZOSH010000076.1, forward strand.
TTTGCCTGGTACTTATCGCAACCGTTCTGTTCCAGTCCAGCAAGGAAGAGGGCCTCAACAGTATGTTCGGCGGCTCTGCTGAAACCTTCTTTGGCAAGGATAAGGCACGCAGCATCGATGCTAAGCTTGCAAAGATAACCACTGTTGCTGCTATCGTTTTTGTCATTTTGACATTTGCGATTGGCATTATTTGATTTGTTTATCAAGTCTTAAAAGACCGTCCTTGCGGCGGTCTTACTTTTTAGATTTTTACTTTGAAAAGGATTGAGCACTATGGAGAGAAAAGTTTCGGATATTACTTCAATGGAAGTAGACTTTGCCCAATGGTATACCGACATAGTCAAAAAGGCTGAGCTTGTTGACTATTCCAGCGTTAAGGGATGCGTTGTTATTCGCCCCTACGCATATGCCATCTGGGAAAATATTCAGAAGATATTTGACGGTATGATCAAAGAAACAGGCCATCAAAATGTTTCTATGCCTATGTTTATTCCCGAAAGCCTTCTGCAGAAGGAAAAAGACCATGTTGAAGGTTTTGCTCCCGAGGTTGCTTGGGTAACAATGGGAGGCTCGGAAAAGCTGGAGGAGCGTCTTTGTGTTCGCCCCACTTCCGAGACTCTGTTTTGTGAGCATTTTTCTCACATCGTGCATTCTTGGAGAGATCTGCCCCTGCTGTATAATCAGTGGTGCAGTGTTGTCCGTTGGGAAAAGACCACCCGTCCTTTCCTGCGCTCCCGTGAGTTCTTGTGGCAGGAGGGTCATACCCTTCATCTCACCGAGGAGGACGCACGTGCAGAAACACTTCAGCAGCTGAATGCTTATGAAACTCTGCTTCAGGATTATCTGTGCATCCCCGTTATCAAGGGCAGAAAGACCGACAGAGAAAAGTTTGCAGGTGCAGAGGAGACTTATACCGTTGAAGCAATGATGCATGACGGTAAGGCTTTGCAGAGCGGCACCAGCCATTATTTCGGTGACGGCTTTGCCCGTGCTTTTGAGATCCAGTATGCAGATAAGAATAATAAGCTCTCTTATCCTCATCAGACATCCTGGGGCGTTTCCACTCGTCTTATTGGCGGCATCATAATGACCCATGGTGATGATAACGGTCTCGTTCTGCCTCCCGCAGTTGCACCTGTTCAGGTGGTCATCGTTCCCGTTGCACAGCATAAGCCAGGTGTTCTTGAAAAGGCTGATGAGCTGAAGGCTGTACTTAAAGAGGCAGGCATCCGTGTTCTGGTTGACAGCAGCGACAATTCTATGGGATGGAAGTGCGCTGAGCACGAAATGCGCGGTGTTCCTGTACGCCTTGAGATCGGCCCCCGCGATATAGAAAACGGTCAGTGCGTACTTGTAAGACGAGACAACGGCAAAAAGACAGCAGTATCTCTGGAAGGTCTTGCCGATACAGTCAAGACTATGCTTGATGATTTTGCAAAGGCTATCTTCAAGAAAGCAAAGGATAACCTTGATAACAATACAGTTGATGCCGAAACTCTTGATGAGATGAAGGCAGCACTTGTTGGCAGACCCCGCTTTGTCAGAGCACCTTGGTGCGGCGACGAAAAGTGCGAAGAAGCCATCAAGGAACAGACAGGTATGCCTTCCAGATGTATTCCCTTTGAAGGTCAGCGCGAAGGCGGCGTTTGCCCCATCTGCGGCAAGCCTGCAAAGCATACTGTTGTATTCGGTATAGCATACTGATGTTCGGAAAAGGCTGCGCCTTTACAGGGCACAGACATATTGAAGATGCCGATCGCGGCAGACTCAGGCAAAGGCTCAGCGAAACAGTAGAAAGCCTTGCTCTTGACGGAATAGAGTTTTTCTATTGCGGCGGTGCTGTAGGATTTGATGCCATTGCCGCCGAGGTAGTCCTTGAAAAGCGCGAGCGACTGGGAATAAAGCTTTGTGTGGTTATTCCTTATTCCGGTCAGGAGGAGGGTTATACACCCGATCAGTGCAGACAGTATGAAAGAATACTTGCCGCTGCTGATGAGCGAGTGACGGTGAGTACAAAGTCCGACCGCAACGCCTATCATATCCGCAACCGGTATATGGTTGACAGGGCAGAGGTCTGCGTGGCATATCTCGCTTTTGAACACGGAGGAACGGCATATACGGTAAAGTACGCCTTAAAAAAGGGTATTCCCGTCATTAATATAGCAGAAAGTATATAAATAAAGCCTTGAGCAATTTGCATCTTGCTCAAGGCTTTTGTTTATCTTATCTCATTTATGCGGTTGATCGGTGTTGTCCACACTTCGACCTCAAGGAGCAAAAGATTTATTTCGGTAAAAGTTTCATAAACTGAGGGGAGAAGCAACACCGCCGCCTCCGATGCGGGAATAGAAATAACTGCTGTAGCGTCAATCTCGCCGATCTGTTTTGCAAGATCCTCTGCGGGAGACGGAGAAGAGATATCAAACTTTGCATTGCTGTCCCAAAGTCTGGCGCCGCATTGGATAAGTTCGTTTATTTGATCGGCATCGGCTGAATCTGAGCCGCCTTGTATTGTCACAAGATGGGCAGTGGAGCAAGCCTGCAGCCGCAACTTTTCATTGAGAGCACGGAATTGCTCGGCAAGAGATATATCCGATTTTGGATCTAAAACAAGTCCTATTTCGTGACCCTTGGCAATAGCGCGGCGGATAAGGTCGCCATTGTTGCTTATATCGTCAAGCGATAGGAAAAATACAGTACCTGCAGACATAGCCTCGATGGGGGCAATGTGTATTCCGCTGATGGTGAGATAGCCCAGCTTTTTTGTGGGTACGGGTTCATCAGGTTCCGAGGGAATTATTGGTATATCAAGCTGTCCCGAAGATATATAAGCATCATAGGTGTTTTTGAGCAGCGTATTAAGCTGTATTGAAAACTTCTCGTCAGAGGCTATTAAAGAGCCTTCATTGATCCTAAAGAGCGGAGCAATTTCAGTATAGCTTGAAAGGGAATAATAGATATCAAACTTTTTGCAAACAATGTCAAAGGGAATGTATATTCTGCCATCAATATGCCTATGTGTAGCCGTATAAGAAGATCCACTTTCGTCGTAGGCTCGGTTGTTGACCAGGTCATAGGTCAAACGCCTTTGCGAATCATACACATATATTTGTCCAAGTTCGTGATTATAATAGTATTTGATGGTTGCCAAATGAGATAGCATTTCATAGGGAAGATAAATATTATCATTTATCCGCAGGGGCATAATTGAGTTGCTCAACGGGCGAATTACCGTGTTGTTAATGACTAACAGAATAACTTCATTCTCCGCTCGAATACTTGAATAGGTTGGAAGGAGACACAAAAGCATACAAAAACAGATGACCAAACACAAAAGAGCTTTCTTTTTCATATATGTATCTCCTTTCACGGTATATTATAATGGTAACACATAAGAATAATATTTGCAATAAGGAGGATTTCCCATTTTTTCTATTGACAGATTGTGGTTATTTGAGTTATAATACACATTGCGGCATTGGTAGCGGTATGCCCTTTTATGAGGTCATATCGGTGCTAATGACAGCTTTTTCAGGAGGTGTAATGCTATGAAACGTACTTATCAGCCCAAGAAAAGACAGCGCAGCAAGGTTCACGGCTTCAGAGCCAGAATGCAGACTGCAAACGGCAGAAAAGTTCTTGCACGTCGTCGTGCTAAGGGCAGAGCTCGCCTTTCTCACTAAGAAAAGATTGAAGACCGCCTCCTGCGGTCTTAATTTTTAGAACGGCTTATTATTTTTGCCTGAAATAAAGCACCGATAAAGCAAAAAGAAGAGCCGAAACAGAGCGGGATGAAACAATGAAGAAAACCGAGTCAATAACACAAAATTATGTGTTTCGCGCTGCATACAGGCGCGGCAGGAACGTGTCCTGCAAAAATATGGTGGTTTACGCTTGGAAAAACCGCCAAAAGACGGTAAACCGCTTGGGTTTGACCGTTTCGACAAAGCTTGGATGCGCAGTAGTGCGCAACCGTATAAGACGTCGCCTGCGCGAAGCCTATCGGCTTCTTGAAGATGAATTGTGCGTAGGTTACGACATCATTATAGTGGCAAGAGCAAGCTGTGAGTCGGCTGATTTTCAGCAGCTTAAGAGCAATATGCGTGAGGCTCTTGATAAGCTTGGTGTCGTGCAATGAAGAGCTTTTTTATATGGCTTATCCGGCTTTATCGAAAATATCTGTCGCCTCTTAAACACTACCCCACCTGTCGGTTCAGACCGACCTGCTCGGAGTATGCCATAGAAGCGATCGAGCGCTTTGGTGCCCTTCGCGGCGTAGCGCTGTCATTCTGCAGAATATGCAGATGCAATCCACTGTTTAAAGGTGGGTACGACCCTGTACCCGAAACCTTTACCTTTAAAAAAAGGAGATAATAAATGCAACAAATTTTTGGTATAATCGCAACTCCCTTCGGCTATGTGATGAGATTCATTTATGACTTCATCGGCAGCTACGGAGTCAGCATTATTCTGTTTTCTCTTCTTGTTAAGATCATTACTTCTCCCTTGCAGTATAAGCAGAAGAAGTCTATGATGGCTACTCAGAAGCTTCAGCCTAAAATTCAGGCGATTCAGAAGAAGTATTATAACAACAAAGAGAAAATGAACGAGGAATTGACCGCTCTCTATGAACGTGAGGGCGTTTCTCCCACCGCAGGCTGTGGCACGATGCTGATCACCCTGCTTATCATTATGGGATTGTATTATGTCATTTCTCAGCCCTTGTCTTATTTCTTCCAGTTGGATGCAGATCAGATAACTGCACTCAAGGATGTATTTAAAGGACTTGGAATTACTATCGAAAAGAGCACAAGCCAAATTACCATTGCGGGATATATAAAGGAAAACTTTGAGGCTATTAAGGGGATCTCCGATACACTTATGCCCGTTGATTTCCATTTCCTCGGTATGGATCTTGCAGAAGTACCCAGCATCGGTAAGTTTGGTCTTGTATGGATCATCCCCGTCTTATCTGCATTGACTGCATTCGGTCAGAGCAAGCTTAGTATGTACCTTCAGGAGAAGAAAACAGGAGTACCCGCACAGAATAATACAATGATGTTTTTGATGATGCCCCTTATGTCCCTGTTCTTTGGTTTTACACTTCCTGCAGGTTTAAGTTTGTATTGGATCAGCAACAATGTATTCGGTGCGATCAGTGAGCTGATCTTCAACAAGTTATTAGACAAAGAAAGCGTGAAATAATGAAGAAAATATTAGAGAGTAAGGGCAATACCATCGAGGAAGCCATCGAAAATGCACTGCAGCTTTTAGGCTGTGACAGAGATGATGTTTCGGTCGAGGTACTTGAACAGCCCAAATCAGGATTTTTAGGCTTCGGAAAGCAGAAGGCATTGGTCAAGGTTGAATATACCAGCACTCCCACCGACCGCGCTCGTAGCTTTGCAGAAGGTATTCTAATCCGTTTTGGCACACCCTGTGAGATCAAGGTTACCGAAGACTTAGAAAAGAAAGTTATCAATATGGAGCTTTCCGGCGATAAGATGAATACCGTTATCGGCAGAAGAGGCGAGACTCTGGATGCTATTCAGTATCTTACCACTATCGTTGCAAATCGCGAGGAAGACGAGCATTGGCGCGTTGTTATTGATGCAGAGAACTACCGTTCCCGCAGAGAGGATTCCCTTGAAGGTCTTGCAAAGAAGATGGCGGAAAAGGCTATCAAGTATAAAAAGCCTGTTGCTTTAGAGGCAATGCCTGCAAATGAGCGTCGTGTTATCCACGCAACATTGCAGGAGATAGCGGGGATCAGCACCCATTCTACCGGATCTGAGCCTAATCGCAAGGTCGTTATCGTTCCCGACGGCGCAACCACCAACGCTCCCATACAGAGCGGCGGCAGAGGTCGCGGCGGTAACTATAATCGCCGTCGTCGCGGCGGCAAGGGCGGAAAGAAACCTTCCGCACCCAAAGCACAACAGTAATATATGTTTTTACTCCTGCGGATGCAAGTTGTAATGCTTGTGTCCGCAGGAAAAAATATTATAAGCCGCCAATTTACAATAATTTACAATATGCGCCTGTAGCTCAGTTGGATAGAGTGTCAGACTCCGACTCTGAAGGCCGTGCGTTCGAATCGCATCAGGCGTACCAGAAAAAAGCACT